>NZ_JBJGZY010000017.1:0-90870 GCF_054050755.1 Modestobacter sp. SYSU DS0511 | reverse complement strand
CGGCGCGCGCGGGGCGCCCCCACCCCCCCCCCCCCCCCCCCCCGCCCCCCCCCCCCCCCCCCCCCCCCCCCCCCCCCCCCCCCCCCCCCCCCCCCCCCCCCCCCCCCCCCCCTCGGCACGGCCCGGTGGACCTGTTGTACTGTTGCCTCACCGACGCGGGGTGGAGCAGCTCGGTAGCTCGCTGGGCTCATAACCCAGAGGTCGCAGGTTCAAATCCTGCCCCCGCTACTCGTCCGGAGGGCCGGTCACCGTTCTGGTGGCCGGCCCTCCGTCATGTCCGGCCGTGGTGTTGTCCGGCTGAGGAGCAGTCCGGCCGTGGTCGTGCCCGGCGTTCGCTCCTGTCCGGCTCCGGTGCCGTCGGACCCGCGGCGCCAGCGCGGGGCCCCAGCCCGGGGCCCCAGCCCGGGCCGGGGGCCGTCTCCCCACCGCGAGCGACCCCGGTTCGCGTCGGATCGTGAGGTGGGGTAACCTGATCTCACCGACGCGGGGTGGAGCAGCTCGGTAGCTCGCTGGGCTCATAACCCAGAGGTCACAGGTTCAAATCCTGTCCCCGCTACCAACCCGGAGGCCCGGTCACCGTTCTGGTGACCGGGCCTTCGGTCTGTGTGGCGGCGCCGACCCGGTTCCCCGGGCTCCGGTGGCCGCCCGGGACGGAGAGGACGCAGTCGATGGGACCGGGGTCTGCAGAGGCACCGCAGGGCTGGGCCGGGCAGGTGACCGAGCGGACGCTCGCCGACGGCCGCCCGATCCTCTACTTCGACGACGAGCGCCGGGCCGGGCCCGTGCACGCAGCCGTCGACCAGCGGCCGCTCGACGGCACGCCGCGGGCCGGTGAGGTGCGCTACGACGTGCTCACCGGGGAGTGGGTGACCATCGCCGGGCACCGGATGAACCGGACGTTCCTTCCGGCGGCCGCGGACTGCCCGCTGGACCCCACCCGGGACTCGCACCACCCGAGCGAGGTCCCCGACAGCGAGTACGACGTGGTCGTCTTCGCCAACCAGTTCCCCAGTTTCGCCCCGATCGCCGTGGGCCCCGACGGGGAGACCCCGCCGTTCGGCCCGGCCGACGGTCCCGCGTACGGGCACTGCGACGTCGTCGTCTTCTCCAGCGACCACGAGGCCTCCGTCGTCGACCTCCCGGTGCACCGGATGCGCACCGTCGTGGAGGCCTGGGCGCACCGGACGGCGACCCACTCGGCCGATCCGCGGATCGCGCAGGTGTTCGTGTTCGAGAACCGCGGCCAGGAGATCGGCGTCACCCTGACCCACCCGCACGGGCAGATCTACGCCTACCCGTTCCTCCCGCCGCGCGCCGGTCAGCTGGTCGAGCAGGCGCGCCGGCACCGCGAGGCGACCGGCGGCAACCTGCTGGCCGACGTGCTGCACGCGGAGCAGGCCGCGGGCCGGCGGGTCGTGCTGGCCGGTGCACACTGGACCGCCTACGTGCCCCGGGCGGCCCGCTGGCCGGTCGAGGTGCACCTGGCACCGCACCGCGACGTCCCCGACCTCGCCGCGCTGGACGACGCGGAGAAGGCCGAGCTGGCCGTGGTCTACCAGGAGCTGCTGCGCCGGGTCGACCGGTTCCACCCCGGGGTCGACCGGGTGCCGTACATCGCCGGCTGGCACCAGGCCCCCACCGGGGAGGACCGCGAGCTGGGCCGCCTGCACCTGCAGCTGTTCTCGCTGCTGCGGGCGCCGGGGAAGCTCAAGTACCTGGCCGGCTCGGAGTCGGGCATGGGCGCCTGGATCAACGACACGACGCCGGAGCGCATCGCCGATCGGCTGCGGGAGGTGGCCTCGTGAGCGGACAGGGGCGTGAGCATCGCAGCGAGGAACGAGCGAGGAGCGGAGGGCCCCGCGGGAGCGAACGCGTCGACGTCGTGAGCGCAGGGGTCGACACCGGCGCGGAGGTCGGGGCGCAGGGGCTCGCCGAGCAGGCGGCGGCCGAGTTGCGTCGGGCCTTCGACGTCGAGCCGGACGGCATCTGGACCGCCCCCGGCCGGGTGAACCTCATCGGGGAGCACGTCGACTACAACGGCGGCCGCTGCCTGCCGATGGCGCTGACCCGGGTCACCGCCGCGGCCGTGCGCCGCCGGGACGACGACGTCGTCCGGCTGGCCAGCACCGACCCGGACGCGCCGACGTTCGAGGGCACCCTCGCCGGCCTGGGGCCCGGCCGGGTCGAGGGCTGGGCCGCGTACGCCGCGGGCACCCTGTGGGCGCTGCAGCAGGCCGGGATCGACGTCCCGGGCCTGGACCTGTCGGTCAGCAGCGACGTGCCGCTGGGCGCGGGCCTGTCCAGCTCCGCGTCGCTGGAGGCCGCGGTGGCGATCGCCGCGGCCGAGCTGGCCGGCCGGGCCGATTCTCCCGAGCTGCGCCACCTGCTCGTCCAGGCCGCCATCCGGGCCGAGAACGAGGTCGTCGGCGCCGGCACCGGGGGCATGGACCAGACCGTCGCCCTGCTGGCCGAGGAGGGCTCGGCCCTGCTCATCCACACCCGCGACTTCCGCATCGAGCCCGTGCAGCTGGGCCTCGCCGAGGCCGGGCTGGCGCTGCTGGTGATCGACACCCGGGTCAAGCACACCCTCGCCGACGGCCAGTACGCCCAGCGGCGCGCCGACTGCGACGAGGCGGCCCGGCAGCTCGGCCTGGAGTGGCTGTCCGACGCCACCGAGGCCGACGTCGACCGGCTCACCGACGCCCGGCTGCAGGCGCGCACCCGGCACGTCGTGGGGGAGAACCAGCGGGTCGACCGGGTGGTCGAGCTGGTCCGGGCCGGCCGGGTGGCCGAGATCGGCCCGCTGCTGGACGCCTCGCACGCCTCGCTGCGCGACGACTACGAGGTGTCCGCGGTGGAGCTCGACGTCGTCGTCGTGGCCGCCCGCGAGGCGGGTGCGCTGGGGGCGCGCATGGTCGGCGGCGGGTTCGGTGGCTCGGCGATCGCGCTGGTCCACCCCCGCGACGCGCAGGCGATCAGCGACGCCGTCGTCGCCGCCTGCCGCGGGCGGGGGCTCACCGAGCCCGGCACGCTCACCGTCACCTCCGGCCCCGCCGCGCGCCGGCTGGCCTGAACCTCCGGAGCCGGGGAACAGCACCCCGGCCCCGGGGGTTGGCCCGGGCATGGAGACGACCGTCACCGACGCCCCCGAGGACAGCCGCTACGAGATCCGCGACGGCGAGCGGCTGCTGGGCCAGGCCGCCTACCAGCGGCGCGGCAACCAGGTGGTGTTCACCCACACTGAGGTCGACACCGGCGAGGAGAACTCCGGACTGGGCAGCAAGCTGGTCCGGGCCGCGCTGGACGACGTCCGCAGCAAGGGGGGCACCGTCGTGCCGATGTGCTCCTTCGTGCGTGGCTGGATCGACCGGCACCCGGAGTACCAGGACCTGGTCGCTGCCGAGGGCTGACCGCCTGCAACCCCGCTGCGGCCGGCCTGAGAGGGTGGGCCCATGCGTGTCCTGGTCGCCGGGTGGTTCAGCTTCGACGAGGTCATCGCGACCGTCGGTGACGAGCTGGGGGCCGACGTCGTCACCGGCTGGCTCCGTGAGCTCGGGGTCGACCACGACGTCGCCTGGGCGCCCTACCTGCAGCGCGGCCCCGACTGGCGGGAGCTGGACCCCACCGACTACACGCACCTGGTCTTCGTCAGCGGGCCGGTGTCGGACACTCCGCTGCTGCGCGAGCTGACCAGCGCGTTCGCCGGCGCCCAGCGCTGGGCGGTGAACGTCTCGGTGGTCTCCGACGCCGGGCGCGCGCTGTTCGACCAGGTCTGGGAGCGGGACGCCCCCGGCATCGCCCGGCCCGACCTCGCGATCGGCACGACCACGCCCGACGTCCCGGTGATCGCCGTCGCCTTCGCCCCGCCGCAGGAGGAGTACGGCGACCGCAGCCGCGCCGGCGAGGTCCGGGCCGCGATCGAGGGCTGGCTCGGGGCCCGGGCGATCCCGTGGTTCGAGCTGACGATGGACCTGTTCGAGAAGCCGCACGAGCGCTTCCCGTCCCAGGTCGAGGCCCTGATCCGGCGGGCCGACGTGGTGCTCAGCATGCGGCTGCACGCCCTGGTGCTCGGGCTGGCGCACGGGAAGCCGGTCATCGCCTGCGACGCGATCGTCGGTGGCGCGAAGGTGAGCGCCCAGGCGGCGGCCTTGAGCTGGCCGGTGGTGCTGCGAGCGGGCGAGATCGACCCGGTGACGCTGGACGCCGCCCTCGAGCACGCCCTGTCGGGCACGCTGACCGAGGAGATCGCCGCCGCCCAGCGGCGCGGCGCCGAGGGCAACGCGGCCGCCCGCGACTGGTTCACCCGCCAGCTGCAGGGCTGAGCGGGCGCTGGGCCGCGGCGAACCGCCGCTCCAGCTCCGCGGGCACCGGACGGCGCTGCCGCAGGGCGGCGGGCAGTCGCCGCAGCACGCCGGCCAGCGCCGTGCGGGCGGCCGGCTCGTCCCGGCAGCGGCGGGCCAGCCGGGCGGTCGCGGCGAGCGCCACCGGCAGCGGTCGGCGCAGCCAGTCGACGAGCACGTCGTTGCGGGTCTGCAGGGCCCACCGCTGCGCCGAGGGCCGGTCCGGGCCGGCCGGGTCGTGCCAGGCGACGACGTCGTCGGCGTAGGCCAGCTGCCAGCCGGCGGCGGCCAGGTCGAGGGCGAGCAGGTGCTCCTCGCCGCCGAAGAACAGGAACGGGGAGAACCCCCCGACGGCGAGGTAGGCGTCCCGGCGGACGACGGCGGCGAACGCCGGGAAGCTGAGCACGTCCGGGCCCGGTGCACCGGGGGAGCGCCCCAGCACCGCCGCCCGGTGCTTGACCGACACCCGGTCGTCCGACCCGTCCCGGGCCATCCGCACCCGGCCGACCAGCACCGCGACCCGCGGATGGACGTCGAGCAGCTCGGCGGCCCGCTGCAGCGCCCCGGGCTCCCACCACGAGTCGTCGTCGGCGAACGCGACGTAGGGCGTGCTCGCCCGCCGGACCCCGTCGGTGCGGGCGACCGCGCCGGCGTTCTCCGGCAGCTCGACGACGTCGACCCGCGGGTGCGTCTTCCGGACGGCCGCCGCGGTGCCGTCGGACGACGCGTTGTCGACCACGACCACCGGATGGCTGCCGTCGTCCAGCCGGTCGAGTGACCGCAGCAGGGACTCGCGCCGGTCGCGGGTGGCGATGACGACGCTGACGGCTGGCTCGGGCTGCACCCGACGGTTGTACCCGCCCGGGCGGCAGTGCTCCTCAGACGGCCGGACCGAGCCGCGGAGTGGCCGGT
Organism: Modestobacter sp. SYSU DS0511; assembly: GCF_054050755.1. NCBI lineage: Bacteria > Bacillati > Actinomycetota > Actinomycetes > Geodermatophilales > Geodermatophilaceae > Modestobacter > Modestobacter sp. SYSU DS0511. The sequence continues at coordinate 85,618 of NZ_JBJGZY010000017.1, read as the reverse complement.
GGGGGAGCAGCGCCCCGCGCGTCAGGCCGAGAGTGCGGTATCGGTGCCGGGCTCGCCCAGCTCGGCGACCAGCCGGTCGAGCGGGAGCCCGACCGCCGCGGCGAGCGCGGCGACGGTGAAGAACGCCGGCGTCGGCACCCGACCGGACTCGATCTTCCGCAGCGCCTCCAGGCTCACCCCGGAGGCAGCGGCGACCTCGGCGGGGGAGCGGTCGTCCCGGGCCTCGCGGAGCAGCGCCCCCAGCCGGCGGCCGCGCTCACGCTCTTCGAGGGTCAGCGGCGGTCGCACCATGGGCGTGATAGTAATACCGGGATATCAATACCGGGAGGGAATCCAGATGATCGAGCTGCGGACGCCAGGGGAGATCGACGCCATGCGCGCCGCGGGCGCGGTGGTCGCCGACATGCACGCGGCGGTGCAGGCGGCCGCAGCCCCGGGTGTCCGGCTGACCGAGCTGGACGCGATCGCCCGCGACGTCCTCGCCGACGCCGGGGCGTCGTCGCCGTTCCTGGGCTACGCCCCGCTGCCGTCCACCCCGCCGTTCCCCGGCGTGCTCTGCCTGTCGGTCAACGACGTGGCGCTGCACGGCATCCCGACCAGCCAGGAGCTGGCGGACGGCGACCTGCTCAGCGTGGACGCCGGCGCGACGCTGGACGGCTGGGTGGGCGACGCCGCACGGACCTACCCGATCGGCAGGCCGCGAGCCGAGGACCTCCAGCTCGTGGAGACCACCGAGGCGGCGCTGGCCGCGGGGATCGCCGCCGCGGTGGTCGGCAACCGGGTCGGCGACATCTCCGCTGCGATCGGGGCGGTCGGCCGGGCCGGTGGGTGTGGGATCAACACCGACCAGGGCGGGCACGGGGTCGGCCGGAGCATGCACGAGGCGCCGAGCGTGCCCAACGAGGGCCGGCCCGGCCGCGGGCTGCCGCTGCGCGCCGGGCTGGTGATCGCGATCGAGCCGTGGTTCCTGGCCGGCGGCAGCGACGACTACCGGGTCGACGCCGACGGCTGGACGCTGCGCAGCGCCGACGGCAGCCGCGCCGCGCACGTCGAGCACACCGTGGCGGTCACCGAGGACGGCCCGCGCATCCTCACCGCCCCGCGCTGAGGAAGGACCCCCCGCCCCCCACCGCTCGCGGGCTCGCGGCCGGCCCCTGCGAGGAGGCCGTCAGGACAGGGCCTGGTCGAGGTCGGCGATGAGGTCGTCGACGTCCTCGATGCCCACCGACAGCCGCACCAGGTCGGCCGGCACCTCCAGCGGGGAGCCGGCGGCGCTGGCGTGGGTCATCCGGTGCGGGTGCTCGATCAGCGACTCCACGCCGCCGAGGGACTCGGCGAGGGTGAACAGCTGCGCGCGCTCGCACACCCGCAGCGCCGCCTCCTCGCCGGCCTTCAGGCGGAACGAGATCATCCCGCCGAAGCCGGACATCTGCGACGCCGCGATCTCGTGGTTGCGGTGCTGCGGCAGCCCCGGGTAGAGCACGTCGCCGACGGACGGGTGCTCCAGCAGCCACTCGGCGATCCGGGCGGCGTTGGCGCTGTGCCGCTCCACCCGGACGCCGAGGGTCTTCAGGCTGCGCAGCACGAGCCACGAGTCGAAGGGGCCGGCGACGGCGCCCATCGCGTTCTGGTGGTAGGCCAGCCGCTCGCCGAGCTCCGCGTCGGACACGACCAGCGCCCCGCCGACGACGTCGGAGTGCCCGCCCAGGTACTTCGTCGTCGAGTGGACGACGACGTCGGCGCCGAGCGTCAGCGGCTGCTGCAGGTAGGGGCTGGCGAAGGTGTTGTCGACGACCAGCAGCGTTCCGGAGGCGTGCGCGATCTCGGCCAGCGCGGCGATGTCGGAGACGTTGAGCAGCGGGTTGCTCGGCGTCTCGCACCAGATCACCCGCGTCGTCTCCGGGGCCACGGCCTCCCGGACGGCGTCCAGGTCGTTGAGGTCGACCGGCTGGTGCGTGACCCCCCACGGCTCGAGCACCCGGGAGATCAGCCGGTACGTGCCGCCGTAGGCGTCCCCGCCCAGCACGATCGAGTCGCCCGGCCGGCACACGGTGCGCAGCAGCGTGTCCTCGGCGGCGAGCCCGGAGGCGAACGCCAGTCCGCGGGTGCCCTGCTCCAGGGAGGCCAGCGCCGTCTGCAGGGTGTCCCGGGTGGGGTTGGCGCTGCGGCTGTACTCGTAGCCGCCGCGCAGCCCGCCGACGCCGTCCTGCTTGTAGGTGGTCGTCAGGTGCAGCGGCGGGATGACCGCCCCGGTCGCCGGGTCCGGGTCCTGCCCGGCGTGGATCGCCCGCGTGTTGAAGCCGCTCATGCCCCGACCGTAGGCGTGATGCCGACCAGGTGGCCCAGCACGTCCTGCCGGGTGACGACGCCGGCGGGCTTGCCGTCGACGTGCACCAGCAGGGCGTCGGCCTCGCCCAGCGCGCTCACCGCAGCGGTCACCGGCTCGCCGGAGCCGATGATCGGCAGCGGCGCGGACATGTGCCGCTCGACGGGGTCGGCCAGCGTCGCGCGCCCGGCGAACAGCGCGTCCAGCAGGGCCTTCTCCGCGACCGAGCCGACCACCTCGCCGGCGGTCACCGGCGGCTCGGCCCGCACCACGGGCAGCTGGCTGACGCCGTACTCGCGCAGGATGTCGATGGCGTCGCGGACGGTCTCGTTCGGGTGGGTGTGCACCAGGTCGGGGGTGTCCGCCCCGGCCTTCGCGGTCAGCAGCTCGCCCACGGTCTCGCCGCCGCCGGCGTCCAGGAAGCCGTAGTCGGCCATCCACTCGTCGTTGAAGATCTTGTTCAGGTAGCCACGGCCGCCGTCGGGCAGCAGCACCACCAGGACGTCGTCCTTCGTCAGCCGCTCGGCCACCCGCAGCGCGGCCACCACCGCCATCCCGCAGGAACCGCCCACGAGCAGGCCCTCCTCGCGGGCCAGCCGCCGGGTCATCGCGAAGGAGTCGCCGTCGGAGACCGCGACGATCTCGTCGGCGATCGACTTGTCGTAGGCCTCGGGCCAGAAGTCCTCGCCGACGCCCTCGACCAGGTACGGCCGGCCGGTGCCGCCGGAGTAGACCGAGCCCTCGGGGTCGGCGCCGATCACCTGCACCCGGCCGCCGCTGGCCTCCTTGAGGTAGCGGCCGACGCCCGAGATGGTGCCGCCGGTGCCCGCGCCGGTGACGAAGTGGGTGATCCGCCCGTCGGTCTGCGCCCAGATCTCCGGCCCCGTGGTCTCGTAGTGCGACCGCGGGTTGTTCGGGTTGGCGTACTGGTCGGCCTTCCAGCCACCGGGGGTCTCACGGGCCAGCCGGTCGGAGACCGAGTAGTAGGAGCGCGGGTCGGCCGGGTCGACCGCGGTCGGGCAGACGTGCACCTCGGCGCCGTAGGCCTTGAGCACGTTGATCTTCTCCTGGCCCACCTTGTCCGGGCAGACGAAGACGCACTTGTAGCCGCGCGTCTGGGCGACGATGGCCAGCCCGATGCCGGTGTTGCCGCTGGTCGGCTCGATGATGGTGCCGCCGGGCTGCAGCGCCCCGGATGCCTCGGCGGCCTCCACCATGCGCAGCGCGATCCGGTCCTTCACCGAACCACCGGGGTTGAGGTACTCGACCTTGGCCAGCACCAGCGGGGCGTCGGGCCCCAGGTGCTCGGTCACCTTGTTCAGCCGGACCAGCGGGGTGTCGCCGATCAGCTCGACGACGGACTCGGCGTACTGCACGGGATCTCCTGCGGCGCTCGGGCCGGTGGCGGATCGCGCCTCCGGCGGTCTCCCCATCCCACCACTCCGTGCGCGTGCGGGCGCGCCCGGTACGAGGCCCGCCGGGGCGTGCGCCCTCGGGCACCGGCGTCGCCCGCTCCCCGCGCGCGGGGCCGGTGCTCCACCCATGCTGAGGTGGTGCTGCTGGCCTGGGACAGTGCGCTCCGGATCCCCAGGCCCCGCGCTCGGCCCCTGCTCGCCGGGGGGCTCACAGCGGTGCTGCTGGCGCTGCTGGCCGGGGTGCTGACCGGCAGCCGGGTGGTCGAGCTGGACGAGGCGGTCTACCGCTGGGCACCGGGTCAGCGCTGGCCGGCCCTCGGCCCGCTCGCCGACTGGTGGGTGCTGCTGGGCCAGCGGGCGGTCTGCCTGGCCCTGGTCGTCCCGTGGCTGGGGCTGCGGGCCTGGCGGGCCCGGAACGCCGGTCCGCTCGTCGTCCTGGCTGTGGCGACCCTGCTCACCAACGTCGGTGTCGGTGCCATGAAGTACCTCGTCGGTCGCCTGGGGCCCCTGCAACTGGGCGAGGCCGCCGGCGACGTGGGCGCTGGCCACGCCTTCGCGCTGGGTGGCTCGATCTTCCCCTCGGGGCACGCCGCCAACGCAGTCGTGACCGCGGGTGTCCTGGTGATGACGGCCCGCGGGCACCGTCGGCTCGGCGCCGTCCTGGCCGGGGTGCTCGCGGCCGGCGTCGGGCTCACCACGATCCACCTGGGCACCCACTGGGCCTCGGACGTCCTCGCCGGCTGGTGCGCCGGAGGGCTGGTGCTCCTCGCCGTGGCACCCGCGGTCCGGGTGGTCGCGGAGCTGACCGGACGCCTGACCGGACGCCTGACCGGACGGCTGACCGGACGGCTGACCGGACGGCACGGCCCCGGACGGCACGGTCCCGGCCGGCCGCTCACGGCGGCCACGGGCCCGACGCGGCCCACCCGCCCTCGGGCCGGGGCGGCGTCCCGCTCCCGCGCGGTGTCGGCGCACGCGCAGGGGGGCTATACCCTCGCGGGGCCGAGTCCGCCACTCGGCAGCGACCGTCGAACCGGCGGCGGCCGTCGACGGAAGGGGCCCACCCACCATGAGCGAGCTGTCGTGGGACCTGCACCAGGCCCTGGCCGGGATCGAGCTCGCCGGCCGTGAGCTCTCCGACGTCCTCGACGAGGTGGTGCACGTTGCCCGCCGGGCCATACCCGGCGCCGAGGCGACCTCCATCACGCTGATCCGGGGAGAGCGCGCCTTCACCGCGGCGTTCGACGGTCAGCTCGCGATGGACGCCGACGAGTCGCAGTACCAGCGCGGCCACGGCCCCTGCCTGGACGCCGGCCTGGCCGGTGAGGTGTTCGTGGTCGAGGACATGCGGGCCGAGGAGCGCTGGCCGGGCTACGCGGCGCGCGCCGCGGAGTTCGGGGTGCGCAGCTCGTTGTCGGTGCCGCTGCCGTACCAGGGCGCCACGATCGGGGCCCTCAACAACTACGCCACCCGGACCGGGGCGTTCGCCGAGACCGACGTCGCGCTGGGTGAGGAGGTCGCGGCCTTCGTCGCGATCGCGGTCGGCAACGCGGAGGCGACCAGCCGGGCGCTGGAGGAGTCGGCGAACATGCGGCGGGCGATGCTCTCCCGCGCGGTGATCGAGCAGGCCAAGGGCATCCTGATGGAGCGACACAAGATCACCGCGGAGCAGGCGTTCACCCTGCTCACCCACGCCTCCCAGCGGCGCAACGTCAAGCTGCGGGTCGTCGCCGACGAGCTGGTGGCCACCGGCGAGCTCACCGCCCGCTGACGCCCCGCCCCCGCTGACGCCCCGCCCCGGCTGGCGCGGCCCGCGCCGGGGCGGTCAGGATGCGGCGGTGAGCAGTGACCCGGTCGTCGTCGGCGCCGACCTGGGCACCAGCGGGCTGAAGCTCGCCGCCCTCGACCCGGTGGGCGCGGTCGTCGCCGAGAGCGAGGTCGGCTACGCCGTGGACCGGCCGCAGCCGGCCTGGGCGCAGACCGACGTCGCCGTGTGGCGCCGGGCACTGGACGACGCACTCACCGCGCTCGCCCGTCGGCTGGCGGGCCGCCCGGTGATCGCCCTGGGGTTCGCCGGCCAGATGCACGGCGCGGTGCTGGTCGACGGCGCCGGCCGGCCGCTGGCACCGGCCCTGCTCTGGCCCGACCAGCGCGCCACGGCGGAGCTGACCCGCTGGCGAGGGCTCCCCGACGGCGACCGGGCGGCCCTGGCCAACCCGCTCGTGCCGGGGATGACGGGGCCGCTGCTGGCCTGGCTGGCCGCGGCCCGACCCGAGCTGCTGGACCGCGCCGCGGCCGCCCTGCTGCCCAAGGACGCGCTGCGGGCCGCGCTGCTGCCCGGCACCGACCCCGCGATCACCGACCGGACCGACGCCTCGGCCACCCTGCTGTGGGACGTCCCGGGGGAGCGCTGGTCGACGGCGGCGGTGGCGGCCGCCGGCCTGCCGGCACGGGTGCTGCCCGCCGTCCGTCCCGGCGCCGAGGTGCTCGGGACGGCGGTCCTGCCGGTCGGTGAGGTGCCGGTCGTCGTCGGCGGTGCCGACACCCCGCTGGCGCTGCTGGCGGCGGGCGGCGACGGCGGCGTCCAGGTGAACCTCGGATCCGGGGCGCAGGTGCTGCGTCCGGGCGTGCGGCCGCGGCCGGTGGCCGACCCGGTCGTGCACTGCTTCGCCGACGCCGACGAGGGCTGGTACGCGATGGCCGCGCTGCAGAACGCCGGCACGGCCTGGTCGTGGGTGCGGGAGGTGCTCGGCCTGGACTGGCCGGCGTTGCTGGGCAGCCTGGGCACCGCGGCGCCGGGGGCCGGTGGCGTCGTGTTCACCCCGTTCCTCACCGGCGAGCGGGGTGGGGTGGCCGGCCCGGCTGCGCGGGGCGGCTGGACCGGGCTGTCGGCCGACACCACCCGGGCCGACCTGGCGCGCGCCGCCCTGGAGGGGGTGTCGTTCGCCGTCGGTGCCGCCCTCGACCTGCTCGGGGCCCCGCCGGACGACGTCGCCCCGGTGGTGCTCACCGGGGGTGGTGCACGGGACGCCGGGCTGCAGCAGCTGCTCGCCGACGTGCTGGCCCGGCCGGTGCAGCACGTGCAGGTGCGCAGCGCCTCGGCCGCCGGTGCCGCGGTGCTCGCCGGCCGCGGGGTCGGGCTGGAGCTCACCCCGCAGCGGGTGCGCGGGCCGGTGGTGGAGCCGCGGACCGCGCCGCAGCTGCGGGCCGCGCGGGAACGGTGGACCGCCGCGGTCGGCTGACCCCGGCCGCGCAGGAGTGGAACCGGCTGGTCCGGGGCACCGTTGGCCCGGAGTGAGGAGCCGGCGCCCCGGCTCCCCGTCGACGAGAGGGGGCGACGCGCCATGGCGTCGATCATGAACAAGCTCGTGCAGTTCGCGAACAGCCCGAAGGGCAAGCAGGTCATCCGCCAGGCGACGGACAAGGCCCAGCACCTGGCGAGCGACCCGAAGAACCGGGCCCGCATCGAGGACGTGCGGCGCCGGATCCAGGGCGGTCGCGACGGCTCCGGGGGCACCGGGCCGGCGCACTGACCGGCGCACTGACCAGCGCCCCGGGGCGGCGCTCGCCCCTAGCGTCGGGCGAGCGCCGTCAGCACGTCGGCGTGCAGCACGCCGTTGCTGGCCACCGCGCTGCCGCCCGCCGGACCCGCGGCGCCGTCGAGGTCGCTGAAGCTGCCGCCGGCCTCCCGCACGATCACGTCCAGCGCGGCGAGGTCCCACAGCGAGACCTCGGGCTCGCAGGCCACGTCGACGGCCCCCTCCGCGACCATCATGTAGCTCCAGAAGTCCCCGTAGGCGCGGGTGCGCCACACCGAGCGGGTCAGGTCCAGGAAGGGGTCGAGGCGGCCCTGTTCCTCCCAGCCGGAGAGGCTGGAGTAGGAGAGGCTCGCGTCGGCCAGGCTGGCCACCTGCGAGACGGTGCAGCGGGTCGCGTTCTCCAGCCGGCGACCGGTCCAGGCGCCGACCCCCGCGGCCGCCCACCAGCGCCGGTTGAGCGCCGGTGCCGACACCAGCCCGACGACCGGCACGTCACCCTCGAGCAGCGCGATGAGCGTCGCCCACACCGGCACGCCCCGGACGAAGTTCTTGGTGCCGTCGATGGGGTCGATCACCCAGCGCCGGTCACCCCGGCCGGTGCTGCCGAACTCCTCGCCGAGCACCGCGTCGCGGGTCCGGGCCCGGGACAGGGTGGCCCGCAACTGCTCCTCGACCGCCCGGTCCGCGTCGGTGACCGGGGTCAGGTCGGGCTTGGTCTCGACGTGGAGGTCCTGCGCCCGGAACCGGTCGAGGCTGATCGCGTCGGCCTGGTCGGCGAGCACGTGCGCCAGGCGCATGTCCTCGGTGAAGCCGCGCATCCCGGGTGTCATGACAGCCGAACCTACTGGTCCCGGCCGCGAGCAGCCGGGACCAGTGCCGATCGGCCACGGCTCCCTTGCCGGGTCCCGCCGCGAGCTCGCGAGTGGCGGGGGGCAAGGGGCTCCTCCATCAGTTGTTGAAGACCGCCTTCTCCACGGCCGCCGGGGTGTCGTACTCGCCGTCGCCGATGTTCCTCAGCGCCTCGAGCACCTCACCGTCGCCGCCGTGGGACTCCGCGTGCTTGACCACGTCCTCCTTCTTCGCCGGGTACTCGATGCCGCCGAGGGCCTTCTGGATGTCGATCGGGCTCACCATGGTCGGTCGGCTACCCCGCGACCGGTGCGTCGATGCCTGCGGCCGCCCGCGACGTCGCCCGGTTACGGTCGGGGGATGGAGGCGCGGACGATCGTCGGGCTGCTGGCCGACCCGGTCCGGCTCAAGGTGGTGGCCGCGCTGGCGCTGGGCGCCGGCACGATCGAGCAGGTGGCCGAGGCCGCGGGCCTCTCCCTGCAGGAGGTGGCGCTGGCTGCCCGCCGGCTGGCCCGCGGCGGCCTGGTCGGCCGCGACGGCCACCGGTTGACGCTGCACCAGGACCGCTTCGGCAGCGCGGCGCGGGCGGCCGCCGAGCGCGAGCCGGCCCCGGAGCCGCTGTCGGCCGACCCCGCCGAGGACGCGGTGCTGCGGGCGTTCGTGCGCGACGGCCGGCTGGTCGCCGTCCCCGCGCAGCAGGGCAAGCGGCGGGTGGTGCTGGCCCACCTGGTGCACGTCTTCGAGGCCGGGGTGCGGTACCCGGAGCGCGAGGTGAACGCCCTCCTGGCAGCCTGGCACCCCGACGTGGCCGCCCTCCGCCGGTACCTGGTCGACGAGGGGCTGCTGTCGCGGGACGCCTCCGGGGTCTACTGGCGCAGCGGTGGTTATGTGCACGGCGTCGACGACTGAACCGGCGCCGACGGACCGAGGGGAGCAGCGTGCAACGGCAGGTCTTCGCCTTCTCCGGGGTGCTCGCGCCCCGGCCGGGTGAGCGCGGCAACCAGCCGCTCATCGAGCACGTGCTCCGGTTGGGACGGGGCCGGCGGACCGCCGAGGGGCCGGTGCGGATCTGCTACGTGCCGACGGCGATCGGCGACGACCCGACGGCGGTCTCGGTGTACGACCGGGTCTTCGGCACCCGGGGCGACGTCACCCTCAGCACGCTGCGGCTGTTCCCCCAGCCGAGCGTGCCGGACGTGCGCCAGCACCTGCTCACCCAGGACGTCGTGCTGGTCGAGGGCGGCAGCCTGGTGAACCTGCTGGCCGTCTGGCGCGCGCACGGCCTGCCCGCGGCGCTGCGGGAGTGCTGGGAGGCCGGGGTCGTGCTGGCGGGCACCGGGGCCGGCAGCCAGTGCTGGCACGTCGGTGGCCCCACCGACGGGTTCGGTGACCGGCTGGCCCCGCTGACCGACGGGCTGGGTCTGCTGCCGTTCAGCAACAACGTGCACAACGACGACGGCGAGCACCCGCGCCGGGACGCCTACCGCCGGCTGGTGGCCGCGGGCGAGCTGCCCGGCGGGTACGCGACCGAGGACGGCGTCGGCCTGCACTACATCGGCGCCGCTCTCGCCGAGGCGGTCACCGTGCGCCCGGGGGCGCAGGCCTGGCACGTGCGGCCCGACGGCGCCGGCGGCTGGGCCGAGCGCGCCCTCCCGACCCGGCTGATCTGAGAAGGTCGAAGGACACCGTCCGCCTCATCCCTCGCACGCTCGGGACGAGCCTCTGGACGGGGCCCCCGCCCCACCGCTCGCGAGCTCGCGGCGGGACCCTGCGAGGAGGCCGTTCCCTCACGTCACCTGGCCGACGGCGGTGATCAGCCGACGGAAGCTGCCCAGCCGCTCGCCGCGGGCGGACGGGCCGTCGGCGGCCCAGGCGTCCAGGGCGCACTCCGGGTCCTCGGCGGTGTGCCCGCAGCCCGGCGGGCAGTCGACGGCGGCCTCGGCGAGGTCGTCGAAGGCGGCGAGCACGTCCTGCGCGGTGACGTGCGCCAGCCCGAGCGAGCGGATGCCCGGGGTGTCGATCACGGTGCCTCCGCCGGGGAGGTCCAGCAGCACCGCCGAGGACGACGTGTGCCGGCCCTTGCCGATCTTGCTGACGTCGCCGGTGGCCCGGAAGGCGTCCGGGACCAGCCGGTTGACCAGGGTCGACTTGCCGACCCCGGACTGGCCGACCAGCACGCTCATCCGCCCGGTCAGCCGCTGCAGCAGCTCGTCCAGCGACGCCTCCCGCGACATGGGCACCGCCTCGACCTCCAGACCGGCGTACCGGTCCAGCAGCGGCTGCGGGCTGGCCAGGTCGGTCTTGGTGAGGCACAGCAGCGGCGCCAGGCCCCCGGCGTAGGCGGCCACCAGGCAGCGGTCCAGGAAGCCCAGCGCCGGGTCGGGGTCGGTCACCGAGGTGACGACCACCAGCAGCTCGGCGTTGGCCACCACGATCCGCTCGGTGGGGTCGGTGTCGTCGGCGGTGCGGCGGAGCACGGTCGCCCGGTCCTCGATCACCACGATCCGGGCCAGCGTGTCCGGCCGGCCGGAGGTGTCGCCGACGATCCGCACCCGGTCGCCGACCACCACACCGTGCTTCCCCAGCTCCCGGGCCCGCATGGCGGTCACCTCGACCGGAGCGCCGTCCGGGTCCTCGACCCGCACCTGCATCCGGCCGCGGTCGACGGCGACCACCATCCCCGGGACGGCGTCCTCGTGCGCCGGCCGGGTGCGGGTGCGCGGGCGGGAGCCGTGCCGGGTCGGCCGGACGCGGACGTCGTCCTCGTCGGACCGCTTGTCCATCCGGCGGCTCAACGGCCCACCTCCGCCGGCCGGTCCGCCAGCGCGGCCCACCGGTGCAGGAAGTCCGGCAGGGTCTTGCTCACCGCGCCGGGGTCGGTGACCCGGACGCCGTCGACGGCGAGCCCGAGCACGGCAGCGGCGTGCACCATGCGGTGGTCGGCGTAGGAGTCCAGCTGTGCGCCCCGGCCCGGGCCGGGGGTGATCACCAGGCCGTCGGGCAGCTGCTCCACCCGGGCGCCGACCGCGGTCAGCACCTCGTCGAGCGCCTGGAGCCGGTCGGTCTCGTGCCCTCGCAGGTGGGCGATGCCGGTCAGCCGGGACGGGCCGTCGGCCAACGCGCACAGCGCCGCCAGCACCGGGGTCAGCTCGCCGACGGCACCCAGGTCGGCCTCCAGCGGCGCGATCCGGGCGCTCCCGGTGACCTGCAGCCCGGCGGGGGTGCGCGCGACCTCGGCGCCCATCGCGGTGAGCAGCCGGTCCAGCTGCGCGCCGGGCTGGGTGGTGTCGGCCGGCCAGTCGCGCACGGTGACCCGCCCGCCGGTGACCAGCGCGGCCGCGAGGAAGGGCGCGGCGTTGGACAGGTCGGGTTCGACCACCCGGTCCAGGGCGGCGATCGGGCCGGGGGAGACCCGCCAGCCGCCGTCGGTCGGGACGACGTCGACGCCGTGCTCGGCCAGCGTGCGCACGGTCATCTCCACGTGCGGCATCGAGGGCAGCGACCCGGCGACGGCCAGGTCGACTCCCCGGTCGTACCGGGCGGCGGCCAGCAGCAGCCCGGAGACCACCTGGCTGGACTCGCTGGCGTCGACGGTCACCGCGCCGCCGCGGACCGCGCCGGTGCCGTGCACGGTGAACGGGGCCCGGCCCCGGCCGCCGTCGTCGATCCGCACGCCCAGGTCGCGCAGCCCGGCGATCAGCCCGGCGTTGGGGCGTTCCCGCAGCCGCGGGTCGCCGTCCAGCCGCACCGGGCCGGTGGCCAGCGCGGCGACCGGGGGGAGGAAGCGCAGCACGGTGCCCGCCAGGCCGGCGTCGACGTCGGCGGGGCCGCGCAGCTCGCCGGGGGTGACCAGCCAGTCGTCCCCGTCCTCGGCGACGCCCACGCCCAGCGCGCGCAGCCCGGCGGCCATCAGGTCGGTGTCCCGGGCGCGCAGCGGTCGCACCAGCCGGCTGGGCCCGTCGGCCAGCGCGGCCAGCACCAGCGCGCGGGCGGTGAGCGACTTCGACCCGGGCAGCGTGACCACCGCGTCGACGGGGGCGGTGCGGTGCGGCGTCGTCCAGACCTCTGCCATGCCGGTCATCCTGCCCTGTCACGGCAGCGGGGGTCCGGGGTGACGGCGCCTGCGGCCACCACCCCGGACCACCAGGTCAGCCGGCCTCGGCCTCGACCGACTCCGGCTTCGGCGTGCCGACGGTGCGCACCAACCGCTGGTTGGCGAACTCGAACATGCCGAGCTCGGAGAGCTCCCGGCCGTAGCCGGAGCGCTTCACCCCGCCGAAGGGCAGCTCCGGGGAGGTGCCGGACGGCGAGTTGATCCAGACCATCCCCGACTCCACCCGGTCGGCCACGGCGCGGGCCCGCTCGACGTCGGCGGAGAAGACCGAGGCGCTCAGCCCGAACTCGGTGTCGTTGGCCAGCCGGACCGCCTCGTCCTCGCTGGACACCCGGTACACCACCGCCGCGGGGCCGAACAGCTCCTCGTGGTAGGCCCGCATCTCCGGGGTGACGTCGGCCAGCAGGGTCGCGTTGACGAACGCGCCCTCCCGCTCCGGCCGGCCGCCGCCGACCAGCACCGTGGCGCCCTTGTCGATGGCGTCCTGCACCTGGGCGGTGTAGTCCTGCGCGGCCCGCTCGGAGGACAGCGGGCCCAGCGTGGTCGCCGGGTCCGCCGGGTCGCCGGGCTGCAGCCCGCGGAAGGCCTCGGTCAGGCCCGCGACGAACTCGTCGTACACGTCGTCCATCACGATGAACCGCTTGGCGGCGATGCACGCCTGCCCGGTGTTCAGCGTGCGGGAGATCGTGGCCGCCTGGACCGTCTTCGACACGTCAGGGGCGTCGAGCACGATGAACGGGTCGCTGCCGCCGAGCTCGAGCACCGACTTCTTGAGGTGCTTGCCGGCCAGCGACGCGACGCTGCTGCCGGCGCGGGCGCTGCCGGTCAGCGTCACGCCCTGCACGTGCGGGTGGGCGATCACCTTCTCCACGTCGGAGATCCGCAGGAACAGGTTGGTGTAGACGCCCTCCGGGACGCCGGCGTCGCGGAACAGCTGCTCCAGCGCCAGGGCGGTCTGCGGGTTGTTCTCCGCGTGCTTGAGCAGCACCACGTTGCCCAGCACGAGGTTGGGGGCCACCACCCGGGCCACCTGGTAGAGCGGGAAGTTCCACGGCTCGATGGCCAGCAGGACGCCGACCGGCTCGTTGACGACGAGGGCCTCGCCCTCCATGACGTCGATCCGCTTCGGCTCGAGGAAGCCCGGGCCCTTCTGGGCGTACCAGTCGAAGATCATCGAGACGAGCATCGCCTCGCCGGTCGCCTCCTGGATGCGCTTGCCCATCTCCTTGGTGATGAGCGCGCCGAGGTCGTCGCGCCGCTCGCGCATCAGCTCGCCGATGCGGCCGACGATCGCGGCGCGCTCGGCGACCGGGCGGCGCCGCCACTCGCCGAAGGCGGCGTGCGCCCGCTCGACGACGCCGTCGACCTCGGCGGTGTCCAGGAAGGGGAACTCCTGCTCGGTGCGCCCGGTGGCCGGGTCGATCGTCGCGTACGGGCGGTCGCCGGAGTCGCTGGCGGTCTTGGGGTGCTCGGTGGGCGGAGCCTGGGTCGTCACGTCGTCGTGCCTCCATCGCGCTGGGTCGGCTCTGTGCCTCCCCGTCCTACCTCCGCCGGGCCCCGCCCGCACGGGTGGGGGCGCTGGACGGAAGACCCACCTCGACGCCAGCACCTACGCTCGCTGGTGGCCGCCGGTGCCGTCGGCGCGCGGGGAGGAGCCGTCATGTGTGGTCGCTACGCCGCCAGCCGCCGTCCCGAGGACCTGGTGGTCGAGTTCGAGGCGGTCGTCGCCGAGGGGCAGCCCGCCCTGCCGGCTGACCACAACGTCGCGCCGACCAAGGACGTGTACGTCGTCCGGCACAAGAAGGAGCGGGACGCCGAGGGCGCGCTGACCGGCGGCGGGCACCGGGAACTGCGGGTCGTGCGCTGGGGGCTGGTGCCCTCCTGGGCCAAGGACGCCGCGATCGGCAACCGGATGCTCAACGCGCGGGTGGAGTCGCTGGCCGAGAAGCCGGCGTTCCGCACCGCCGCGGCGAGCCGCCGCTGCCTGGTGCCCGCCGACGGCTGGTACGAGTGGGCACCGCACACCGACCGCCCGGGCAAGCAGCCGTACTACGTCACCCCCGAGGACGGTTCGGGCCTGGCGTTCGCCGGCCTGTGGGAGGTCTGGGGGCGCGGGGACGACCGGCTCTACACCTGCACGGTCGTGACGGCGCCGGCGGTCGGGGCGCTGGCCGAGGTGCACCCGCGGATGCCGCTGGTGCTGCCCCGCGAGCGGTGGGCCCAGTGGCTGGACCCGGCGGTGCAGGACGTGGCCGAGGTGGCTGCCCCGACCCCGCCGGAGGTCGTCGAGCGGCTGGAGATCCGCCCCGTGGGCCCGGCCGTGGGCAACGTGGGCAACAACGGCCCGCAGCTGACCGCCCGGGTCGAGTCGGTCAGCGAGCCGGCCGACCAGCCGGCCCTCTTCTGATCGACCGTCCCCCTGATCGACCGTCCCCCTGATCGACGCAGCCGAGGAGACCAGCTGAGCGCCGACCCGTCCGCCCCGCCCGCCCCGCCCGCCCCCGACCGGGCCCCGGAGTCCTCCCGGGCGCTGCCTGGGTGGGTCGCTGCCGGGGTCACGTTCCTCTCCTCCGGCGCGGTGCTCGTGCTCGAGGTCGTCGGGCTGCGGCTGATCGCGCCCTACGTCGGCATCACGCTGCAGACCAGCACCGCGGTGATCGGCTTCGCCCTGGCCGCGATCGCCGTGGGCGCGTGGGCCGGCGGCGCCGCCGCGGACCGGACGGATCCGCGCCGGCTGATCGCCCCGCTGATGGTGGCCGGTGGGGGGCTGATCGTGGCGGTGCTGCCGCTGGTCCGCTTCGCCGGTGAGCTGCTCACCGGGGCGGCGGCGGGCAACGTGCTCCTGCTGGCCGCGGTCGCCGTCGTGGTGCCGGCGGCGCTGCTGTCCGCCGTCCCGCCGATGGTCGTGGCGCTGCAGCTGGGCAGCCTCGCGCAGACCGGCTCGGTGGTCGGGCAGCTGTCCGGCATCGGCACGCTCGGCGGCATCGTGGCCACCTTCGCCACCGGCTTCGTGCTGGTCGCCGTGCTGCCCAGCAGCGTCATCCTGGTCGGCACCGGCCTGGTCGTGGTGGTCGCCGGGCTGGTCCTGGCCGTGCTGCTGCGCCGCAGCGGGCCGGCCGGCTCCGGGCGGCTGCCGGTGGGGCTGCTCGTGCTGGCCCTGGCGGCGCCCCTGCTCGCCGCGGTCGCGCCCACCCCGTGCGAGCGGGAGACCGCCTACCACTGCGCGCGGGTCACCACCGACCCGGAGCGGCCCACCGGGCGGGTGCTGCAGCTGGACACGCTGCGGCACTCCTACGTCGACCTCGCCGACCCCACGTACCTGGAGTTCGAGTACGTGCAGGCGATCGCCTCGGTCGCCGACGCGATGGCGCCGGCGGGGGAGCCGCTGTCGGCGCTGCACGTCGGGGGTGGGGGGCTGACGCTGCCCCGCTACCTCGCCGAGGTCCGGCCGGGCACGGTCGGCCGGGTGCTGGAGGTCGACCCCGGCGTGGTCGCCATCGACGAGGAGGAGCTCGGCCTGGAGCGGTCCGCGGAGCTGCAGGTGCGGGTCGGGGACGGTCGCGTCGGCCTGGAGGAGGAGCCGGCCGGGCAGCGGGACTTCGTCGTGGGCGATGCCTTCGGGGGGCTGTCGGTGCCCTGGCAGCTGACCACCGCCGAGGCGCTCCGGCTGGTCGACGACGCCCTGGCCGAGGACGGCGTCTACGCGGTCAACCTGATCGACCACCCGCCGCTGGGCTTCGTCCGCGCGGAACTGGCCACCCTTCGGGAGGTCTTCGACCACGTCGCGCTGCTCGCCCGGGCCCCGGTGCTCGCCGGCGAGGACGGCGGGAACGTCGTCGCGGTCGCCTCGCAGCAGCCGCTGCCGGTCGACGGGATCGCCGCCGCCCTCGACGACCGGCAGCTGGCCTGGCAGGTCGCGACGGGGGAGGAGCTGGACCGGTTCGTCGGCGACGCCGGCGTGCTCACCGACGACTTCGCGCCGGTCGACCAGCTGCTCACGCCCTACCCGACCACCGCCCGCTGACCCGGTCCGTCACGAGCGCGCGATCGGCGCCGTCCGGGCGCGGGTGAGGCGCACCAGGTCGGCCGGCGCCAGCTCCACCTGCAGACCCCGGCGGCCGGCGCTCACCAGGACGGTGGCGAGGCCCAGCGCCGAGGCGTCGACCACGGTCGGCAGTGCCTTGCGCTGGCCCAGCGGGCTGATGCCCCCGCGCACGTAGCCGGTGGCGCGCTCGGCGTCGGCCGGGTCGGCCATCGCGGCCTTCCGGCCACCCGCGGCCGCCGCCAGCGCCTTGAGGTCCAGCTGCCCGCTCACCGGGACGACGGCGACGGTGAGCGCGCCGTCCACGCGGGTGACCAGGGTCTTGAACACGCGGGCCGGGTCGGCGCCGAGCGCGGCCACCGCCACCTCGCCGTAGCCGTGCCGCCCCGTCTCCGCGAGCGCCGCGCCGTCGGCCGGGTCGTACTCGTGCAGGGAGTGGGCCACCTTCGCCCGTTCCAGGGCCCGCACCGCCGGGGTCGCCGCCACGGCGGGGGAGCCTAGAGCGTGGTGGCCGGCGGCACGACCGGGTTCGGCGGTGACCCGGGTCGCGGGAATCCCTCCCGGGGGTGCTCGGTTGGACCGACCGTGAGCAGCACAGCCCCGGGCGCGGCGGCGCGGACCGCGCGCAGCGCCGCCCCGTCCCGTCGTCCCCCCGGCCGTCCCGACCGGTCCCGGCTAGGATCGTCCGACGTGGTGCCCCGTTCCCGGGCGCCGCAGAGAGGACGGTCGGTGCCCGAGGAGCCCACGATCGAGAACCCCGTCGTCGAGGCGGACGCGGCTGCAGCGCAGCCGGAGCAGCGCGAGGAGACGCCGGAGGCCCGCGCCGACGGCAGTCGGAGCGAGCTCGCGGAGTCGCGGGCGGAGCGTGACGCCCGGTTCGAGCGCGACGCCCTGCCCTACCTCGACCAGCTGTACCCGGCGGCCCTGCGGATGACCCGCAACCCGGCCGACGCCGAGGACCTGGTCCAGGAGACGTTCGTCAAGGCCTACTCCGCGTTCCACCAGTTCGCCGAGGGTACGAACCTCAAGGCCTGGCTGTACCGGATCCTGACCAACACCTACATCAACAGCTACCGCAAGAAGCAGCGGCAGCCGCAGCAGTACCCCACCGACCAGGTGCAGGACTGGCAGCTGTACGCCGCGGAGGAGCACACCTCCAGCGGGCTGCGCTCGGCGGAGATCGAGGCGCTGGACCACCTGCCCGACTCCGACATCAAGGACGCCCTCCAGCAGCTGCCGGAGGACTTCCGGCTGGCGGTGTACCTCGCCGACGTCGAGGGCTTCGCCTACAAGGAGATCGCCGAGATCATGGGCACGCCCATCGGCACGGTGATGTCCCGCCTGCACCGCGGTCGTCGCGGTCTGCAGAAGCTGCTGGCCGACTACGCCCGGGAGCGCGGGTTCGTCCGCGCGGGGGCTGCGGAGGAGGCGACCCGGTCATGAGCACCGACGCTCACGACGGAACGCACCGGATCCGGGGAGAGCACGGAGCGCACGACGACGTCGAGATCATCTCGTGCGACGACGTCCTCTCGCACGTGTTCGAGTTCCTCGACCACGAGACCGACGACGCCCGGCGGTCGGTGATCGCCGAGCACCTCGAGGACTGCTCGCCCTGCCTGCGGCAGTTCGGCATCGAGCAGGAGTTCAAGGCCCTGGTGCGCCGCCGCTGCGGCGGGGACGCGCCGCCGCCCGGCCTCCGGGACCGGATCAAGGTGCAGCTGACCACCGTCTCCTTCGAGGAGGACGGCAGGCAGGTCCGCATCGAGCGGTCCAGCGTGGAGACCTACACCGAGCAGCTCCCGGGGGAGCGCCCCTCCGCCTGACGGCTGCGGCGGACGAAGGACCCCCCTGCCCCCGTCGCTCGCGACGGGACTCTGCAGGGGGGCCGACGGCTCCGCCTTACGCGTTGGGGCGCTTGCCGTGGTTGGCGCCGCTCTTCTTGCGGGCGCGCCGCTTGCGTCCACGCTTGGACATCGCTGCCTCCTCACTCGGGTGGGGTTGCCGCCGGTGGTGCACCGGCGGGTGATCGCCGGCCGGGGCAGCGTGCGGGGAGCACCCGGACCGGCCAAGCTGACCGGACGAGGATCTCACGCGCCGGGCCGCGGCCGTGCGGTGGTGCAGGGCCGGCGGGGAACCTGTCAGGCTCAGGGGCGAGTGGTGGCGACGACGCCGGCCGCAGGCCGGGGACGGGGGACGGGGTGGCCCTGACGGCGGTGGAGAGCGTGCTCGTCGCTGGCCGCGGACCGGCGGCGTGCGCGGTGATCGCCGCCTGCGCGCGGCTGGGGGTCAAGGCCGTCGCGGTGTGCTCCGAGGCCGAGCAGGACGCCCGGCACGTCCGGATGGCCGACGAGTCGGTGCTGCTGGGCCCCGCACCCGCGGCCGAGTCCTACCTCGACGTGCGCCGCATCGTCGAGGCCGCCCGCCGGACCCGGGTGCGTGCGGTGCTGCCGGTCCCGCCCGCGCTGGCCGGCAACGCCCGGCTCGCCGCAGCGGTGGCCGAGGCCGGGCTCACCTGGATCGGCCCGCACGCCGAGGTGCTCGAGCGGCTGGGCGGCGACGGGGTCGAGCCGGCCAGTGAACGCGGCTTCCTCGCCTGGGTCACCGAGGACGCGCTGCACCACGTCACCCCGGTGGTGCGCGACCGGGCCGGGGGCACCCCGCGGGTGAGCTGGACCCCCGCAGAGGGCGTGGGGCCTCTCCCGGCCGCTGCCCGCCGCCTGCCCGAGCTGGGCTGGCGTGGACTGGTGACGGTGGGCATCGACCCCGACGGCGAGCTGGCCGAGGTCGCCGCCGGGTTCTCACTCGACATGACCGTGCTCGAGCGGTCGCACGGCGTGGACGCCGTCGAGCTCTCGCTGCGCAGCGCCGTCGGCGACGCCCCCGACGACGGCGGTGTCGCCCCCGTCCGCCCGGCCGTCGCCGTCCAGCTGCGCGCCACCCTCCCGCCCGGGGTGGCCGGCCGGGTGACCGGGCGCCTGCCGGACCTGCCGCCGGGCGGTGTCCAGGGCGCCGACCGTGAGTTGGTCGCCGTCCGCGGCTACGACCCCGGGGACCGTCTGGACGGCTGGTACGACGCGCTGCTCGCGACGGTCAGCGCGGGGGCGCCGGACCTCGCGGCCGCGGCGCGCGCGGCCACCGACGTGCTCACCGGGCTGCCCGACACCGGGGTGCCGCACGACGGTGCCGCGGTCTGCCAGGTGCTGCACCGGATCGCCGCTCCGCTGGTGGCCGACCGCAGCTGAGCACCGGGTCGTGCTTTCATGGTCGTCCCCGTCGGGCGGCGGGGACGTCGACACGAGGAGGCGCGCCGGTGGCGGTCGAGGAGATCCACGCCGAGATGGTCTCCAGCGTCTGGAAGGTCCTGGTGGCCCCTGGGGCGCAGGTCGCGGCCGGGGACACGCTGGTGATCCTGGAGTCGATGAAGATGGAGATCCCGGTGCTCACCGAGCGGGCCGGCGTCGTGGAGGAGATGCACGTGGTGGAGGGCGAGGTGCTCCAGGAGGGCGACCTCATCGCCACCGTCGTCGCTTAGTCGAAGGACCCCGTCCTCCGCACCCCTCGCGCGCTCGGGGCGAGCCTCTGGACGGGGCCGTCACAGCTCCCGCGCGTACACCCGCAGGTCGATGCCGGGCACCGGGCTCCAGTCGCGTTCCGGCAACCGGGCGAAGCCCAGCCGCTCGTAGAGCCGGTGCGCCGTCGCCATCTGCGGCCCGGTGGTGAGCAGCATCCGCCGCTTGCCCGCCGCGCGGGCGCGGTCCAGGCAGGCCTGCACGAGCGCCTGGCCGACCCCCTGCCCGCGCGCCGCGGGGTCGACCACCAGCATCCGGAAGGCCGCCTCGTCGTCGGCCTCGGTGACCTGGCCGAAGTCGCCGGTGAGCACCAGCGCCACGCTGCCCACCACCGCGCCGTCGCCGTCCCGGGCGACGAGGAGCTCGGCCCGGTCGGCACGGCCGCGGACGTCGGCGAGCTGCTCGGCGTACTCGGGCGAGGCCAGCCCCTCCGCGGTGTACACGCCGGCGGTGAGCCGGCCGATCCGTTCGTGCTCCTCAGGGCGGGCGGGGCCGATGCCGACGGCGGCGCTGCGGGTCACCAGCGCAGGGTAGGTGGACCGGTCGCCGGAGCCCCCGCCTAGGCTCCGGGTCACCATGAGCAGCCTGTCCGAACGCCTGACCCGGAGCTCGGCGGCGAGCCCGTCCCAGGTCGACCACGCCCGCCGGCTGGTCGCCGACTGGCAGCTGCTGGCCGACCTGGCCTTCGCCGACCTGACGTTGTGGGTGCCGCTGCAGGACGGCGCCTGGTGGTGCGTGGCGCAGGTGCGGCCGCTGACCGCGCCGACCAGCCAGCCCGACGACCTCATCGGCACCGAGCTCAGCGGCGACGCGGCCGCCCAGCTGGTGCAGGCGCACAGCGAGGGGCGCCCGATCACCGAGGGGGAGCCCGACTGGTCCGGGACCGCCCCGCGCCGGCGTGAGGTCATCCCCGTGCGGCACGACGGCGTGGTGGTCGCGGTGCTGGCCAAGGACACCAACCTCGCGGTCACCCGGGCCCCGTCCACGCTCGAGCTGACCTACCTCGACATCGCCGCCGACCTGTCGCTGATGGTCGCCGCGGGCACCTTCCCGCCACGGATGCTCGACGACGCGGAGATGAGCCCGCGGGTCGGCGACGGGCTGGTCCGGCTCGACTCCGCCGGTCGCGCCGTCTACGCCAGCCCCAACGCGCTGTCGGCCTACCGGCGGATGGGGGTCATCGGCGACGTCGTCGGTGCGGACCTCGCCGAGGTCACCCGCGGCGTCTCGGCCGACCGGGTGGCCGGCGAGGCGGTGGCGGCCAGCATCAACGCGGCGGTGGCCGGCCGGTTCCCCGATCCGATGGACGTGGAGAACGACGCTGCCACGATGCTGGTGCGCGCCCTGCCGCTGCAGGCGCCCGGGGCCGAGGAGGGCGCGCTGGTGCTGGTCCGTGACGTCACCGACGTCCGCCGGCGGGACCGCGCGCTGATGACGAAGGACGCCACCATCCGGGAGATCCACCACCGGGTGAAGAACAACCTGCAGACCGTCGCGGCGCTGCTGAGGCTGCAGGCCCGCCGGATGACCGAGCCGGCGGCCCGGGCTGCGCTGCAGGAGTCGGTGCGCCGGGTCGCCTCGATCGCGGTGGTGCACGAGACGCTGGCCGGCAGCAGGGACGACGTCGTCGACGTCGACGACGTGCTCGACCAGGTGCTGCCGATGCTCGGCGACGTGACCTCGGTGGGGCCGGCGGCGCGGATCAAGCGCGACGGCCGGCTCGGTGAGCTGCCCGCGGCCGCCGCCACACCGCTGGTCATGGCGGTGACCGAACTGCTGCACAACGCCGCCGAGCACGCCTTCGAGGACGGCTCGCCCGGCACGATCGTGCTGCACGCCCGCCGTGAGGGCGCCGACCTGGAGGTGCGGGTGCACGACGACGGGCGCGGCCTGCCGCCGGCCTTCGACCCGGCAGCGAGCACCGGCCTGGGGCTGCAGATCGTCCGCACCTTGGTGACCAGCGAGCTGCACGGCACGCTGGAGATGGGGCCGCCCTCCGGTGGTGGCCCGGGCACGGAGGTCGTGCTCACCCTGCCGGGAGCCGGCCGTCCGCGCCGCTGAAGCAGCGAGGGCCGCTCCGGAAGACGGAGCGGCCCTCGCTGTCGGCCCCTGTCCGGAGGCTCACCCCGAGCGTACCGGGGGTGAGGGACGGGGTCCTTCGACTAGGCGGTGCGTACCCGGGTGCGGGCGGTGCGTCGCTTGAGGGCGCGGCGCTCGTCCTCGGACAGGCCGCCCCAGACGCCGGAGTCCTGGCCGGAGCTGAGTGCCCACTCCAGGCACGACTCCACGACCGGGCAGCGACGGCACACAGCCTTGGCCTGCTCGATCTGGACGACCGCAGGGCCCGTCGTCCCGATCGGGAAGAAGAGCTCCGGGTCCTCGTCCCGGCAGAGCGCGCGGTGGCGCCAGTCCATGGCTGTGTACTCCTCGATCTCGGCTGAAATGCTGTCGGTGGGCAGTCGGCCGCCGGCCCTGATGACCGCCCCCGCGGATCAACGCGCCGGAGGCCCGGCGTCGTGAACGGCGGCCGCCTGCCTTGTTACCGGCAGGTTGCTTGCTTGTGATGGTTTCACGAGACGCCGGGCTGTCAAGCAGACTCCCACCTGTTCACGGGCGCTCGTGAGGAAGCTCACCACGGGTGTGCGGGCCTCGCCACTCGTGCAGCGCTGCCCGCGTCCACGGCCGCCGCGAGCAGGGTGGGGTGCGGGAGCTGCCTGGTGCCCGGGGCCGGCCACCAGCGGAGCGAGTGGCGGGAGGAACGAGGTCCTCTCTCAGACGACGACGCGGAGCGCGGTGGGCACCGAGCGGACCCGCAGACCGGTCGTGGTGCCGAGGTGGTCCCCGTCGAGCTGCCAGCCCTGTGGGCGGGTGGCGGTCAACGTCAACTCGGTCAGGTCGTGCCACCGGTGGATGCCGCGCCCCCGGGCGTCGGGCCGCGCGGCCATCACCTGGCGGACGTGGTGCAGCATGCGGACGACGCCGACCCGGCCCATCGCGAAGACGTCCAACCCGGTGTCGAAGGACGCCTGCGGACTCGGGTTGACCGGCCGGGAACCGAGGTAGGTCCACGGGCTGACGTTGGACAGCAGGGCCAGGAACAGTCCGTCGACGGGCGGCTCCCCGGGAACGGTGAGGGTCATCGTCGGGCGGCGCCGGTCCCGGCCGATCACGAAGGCGTCGAGGCCCGCGCGGACGTAGAGGGCGCCGCTGGACCGGCGACCGCGTGCCCGCTGTGCCTCGACCCGGGAGATCACGTCGGCGTCGAAGCCCATGCCGGCTGCGAAGACGAACCAGCGGGGATCGGTCCACTCCTCGGCCCCGGTGCCCGGCAGGCGGGCCGAGGCGGTGCCGAGGGAGACCAGCCGGGTGCGGCCGGCCCGCAGCGAGTCGAGGATCTCCCCGGTGGCCTCCACCGGGTCGCGGGAACGCCCCAGCGCCCGGGAGAAGACGTTGGTGGAGCCACCGGGGACGACGGCGAGCGTGGGGACGCGACCGCCCGGGCCGGCGCTGAGCAGGCCGTTGACCGCTTCGTTGACCGTGCCGTCGCCACCCAGGGTGACCACGACGTCGACGCCGTCGGCCGCGGCCTGCGCCGCGAGCTCCCGCCCGTGACCCCGGTGGGCCGTCTCCGCGACCTCGACCTGGAGCTGGCTGGACAGCGCCCGGACCAGCACGTCGCGCACCTTGCGGGTGGTGGTCGTCGCCGCCGGGTTCGCCACCAGCAGCGCACGCATGCGGCAAACATAGCCAGCCGCCTCCGGGAGCCTTCCGGCAGCTCGCCCGGTCGCCCCACGCGTAGCCTGTGGGCCGTGTCTGGCGATCAGTCGAACGCCCCCGGTCGCCGGCGACCCCGAGCGGAGGGGCTGCTCGGTGGTGCCGCGCAGCCGGCGGCGCCCCGGCCGGCGCGGGACCGCCCGCCGGCGCCCCCCGCGGTGCGCCGGGCCGCACTGGTGGTCGCCGTCGAGGCAGCGGGGCTGACCGCCCTGGCGCTGCTGCTGCTCCTCCTGACCGTCACCGGTGAGCCGGACAGCGTCGCCCGGGCGCTGGCGGAGGTCGTCTACGTCGGGCTGGGCGCCGGGCTGCTGGCGGCGGCGGCGGTCGGGCTGTGGCGGGTGGCCGGGTGGTCGAGGGGCCCGGTGATCGTGTTGCAGCTGCTGCTGGGCGTCATCGGGTACACGGCGGCCTTCCAGGCCGACCAGCCGCTGCTGGGGGTGCCGCTGCTCGCCCTGGTGGCGCTGGAGCTGTACCTGCTGGCCACCCCCGAGGCCCGGCTGGCGTTCCTCGACCGCTAGACGAGGTCGATGACCTCGGCGATCGAGGGGAGCACCCGGCCCGGGCGGAACGGGAAGCGGGGCACGTCCGACTCCTTGGTCGACCCGGTGAGCACCAGCACGGTGTCCAGCCCGGCCTCGATGCCGGCAACGACGTCGGTGTCCATCCGGTCGCCGACCATGGTCGTCGACTCCGAGTGGGCCTCGATCCGGTTCATGGCGCTGCGGAACATCATCGGGTTCGGCTTCCCGACGAAGTAGGGCTCCGCCCCGGTTGCCTTGGTGATCATCGCGGCCACCGAGCCGGTGGCCGGGAGCGGCCCCTCCGGCGACGGCCCGGTCACGTCCGGGTTGGTCGCGATGAAGCGCGCTCCGTCGCCGATCAGCCGGATCGCGCGGGTGATCGCCTCGAAGGAGTAGGTGCGGGTCTCACCCAGCACCACGTAGTCGGGATCGGTGTCGGTCAGCACGTAGCCGGCCTCGTACAGCGCCGTGGTCAGCCCCGCCTCACCGATCACGTAGGCCGAGCCGCCGGGCAGCTGCGAGGAGAGGAAGTCCGCCGTCGCCAGGGCCGAGGTCCAGATGAACTCCTCGGGCACGGTCAGCCCGCTGCGGGCCAGCCGCGCCGAGAGGTCGCGCGGGGTGAAGATCGAGTTGTTGGTCAGCACCAGGAAGCGGCGCTCCCGGTCCCGCAGCCGCTGCAGGAACTCCGCGGCGCCGGGCAGGGCGTTGCCCTCGTGCACCAGCACGCCGTCCATGTCGGTCAGCCAGCACAGGGACTCGCTGCGCTCGGTCGTCACGTCGTCCTCCTCCTCGGTCGGGGTGGTCAGCGGCGGGACGCGGCGAAGGAGTCGAGCGCCTCGCCGGTCAACCGGTAGACCGTCCACTCGTCCATCGGCACGGCTCCCGCTGCTCTGTAGAACGCGATCGACGGAGCGTTCCAGTCCAGCACCGACCACTCCAGGCGCGCGTACCCGCGGGCCACGCAGACCTCGGCCAGGGTGCGCAGCAGCTCCCGCCCCAGGCCCGTCCCACGGTGCTCCGGCCGGACGTAGAGGTCCTCCAGGTGGATGCCGTGCGTGCCGCGCCAGGTGGAGAAGGTGAGGAACCACAGCGCGAACCCGGCGGTGCTGCCGTCCGCGGCGAGCGCCACGTGGCCGAACAGCGCCGGCGACTCCCCGAACAGGGCGCCGTGCAGCTGGTCGGTGGTCATCTGCGCCTCGTGCTCGGCCTGCTCGTAGGCGGCCAGCTCCCGGATCAGCCCGAGCACGGCGGGGACGTCGCCGGGCTCGATCGGACGCACCGTCATGACGCCACCGCTCCGTCCACGACGTCACCGGTTCGCTCCCGGGGTGCGCTCCGCTCCTGCCCGCTCACGAGAGCACCTCCTTGACCCGGTCCGGCACGAGCCGCTCCAGCGGCGACACCAACGGCATCACCAGCGGGGACAGCAGGTAGCCGTAGGCCAGCAGGCAGCCGGTCACCACCGGGATCGTGGCCATCCCGAGCACGACCAGGACGGCGGCGATCACCAGACCGTAGGGCTTGCCGCTCTTCGGGCTCACCAGCGAGCGGAACGAGCGGTAGCGGACGTTGCTGATCATGAGCAGGCCGGGGACGACCAGGACCAGCAGCACCCACAGGCGGTCCCGCCCCTGCATCGCGTCGGCGAAGGCGAAGACGCTGGCCAGCACCACGCCGGCCGCGCCGGGGCTGGGCAGCCCGGTGAAGTACCGCTTGTCCGCGGTGGGGTCGATCGTGGTGTTGAACCGGGCCAGCCGGATCGCGGCGCAGGCCACCCAGAGGAAGCAGGCCAGCCAGCCCAGCGGGTCCCACTGGTCGCGCCCGTCGGAGAACAGCGCGAAGACCACCAGCGACGGGGCCAGGCCGAAGGAAACCAGGTCGGCCAGCGAGTCGAACTGCAGGCCGAACGGCGACACCGCGCCGACCAGCCGGGCGACCGCGCCGTCGGCGATGTCGAAGACCACCGACAGCCCCACCAGCAGGCAGGCCAGCCGGTACTCCCCGCGGAAGGACACCAGGATGGCGGCGAAGCCGCAGGCCATGTTGGCGAGGGTGAACAGGCTGGGCAGCCAGGCCCGGGCCCGCCGCCGACCGCCACGCATGGAGCCGCGGACGAACTCGACGGTCGTCGTCCGCCTGCCGGACACCGGAGGCATCTCAGGCCGGCCGGGACCAGCGCGCGATGACGGTCTCGCCGCCCCGCACCCGCTGGCCCTCGGTGACGGTGACCGTGCACTCGCGCGGTACGAAGACGTCCATCCGCGACCCGAACTTCATCAGCCCGATCCGTTCTCCGGTGGCCACCTGCTGACCCTCTCGCACCCGGGTGACGATCCGCCGGGCGAGCACCCCGACGATCTGCCGGAACACCACCGTGCGGTCCCCGTCGGCGAGCCACAGCTCGCTGCGCTCGTTCCGGTGCGCGCTCTCCTTGCGGTACGCGGCCAGGAAGCTGCCCGGCCGGTAGCTGGCGGAGGTGACCCGACCGCGATAGGGCGACCGGTTGACGTGCACGTCGACCACGGAGAGGAAGACGCTGACCTGCTGCCAGTCGCCCTCCGGGGCGACACCGGGCTGGGGCTCACCGGCCACCATCACCACGCCGTCGGCGGGGGAGATGACCTCGTCGTCCGGCGGTGGCACGGTGTCGCAGCGCCGATCCGGGTCGCGGAAGAAGACCGCCATGTAGCCGGTGAGGGCCAG
This sequence comes from Modestobacter sp. SYSU DS0511, assembly GCF_054050755.1. Lineage (NCBI taxonomy): Bacteria > Bacillati > Actinomycetota > Actinomycetes > Geodermatophilales > Geodermatophilaceae > Modestobacter > Modestobacter sp. SYSU DS0511. Next base: position 58,763 of record NZ_JBJGZY010000017.1, on the reverse strand, counting down.
GAACGGCCACGCCGCCAGCCGGACCGGCCGGGACCCGGTGGCGCGGCCCACGGCGGACAGCGCCGCCGCGGTGGCGGACGGAACGGCGAGGAAGGGCCAGCCGGCCCGGTCGATGCGCATCGCAGACCGAGGTTACCGGGCTGTGACCGGGGGTTCGCGGTGACGGCGTGGCGGGCCGCCCCGGAGACACCACTGCCGGGCGCCCGCGGTCGCGGGGCCCGGCAGTGCTGGCCCCGTCCAGAGGCTCACCCCGAGCCTGCGAGGGGTGAGGAGGACGGGGTCCTTCGTCAGGCAGCCGCCTTGGTCTCCCAGAAGATCTTGTCGATCTCGGCGATGTAGTCGAGCAGCTTCTGACCCTCGGCGGGGTCCATGCTGCCCTTGCCGCCGGCGGCGCCGGCCTGCTTGGTGGCCTTGTTGAACAGCTCGTGCAGCTGCGGGTACTTCTCGAAGTGCGGGGGCTTGAAGTAGTCGGTCCACAGCACCCACAGGTGGTGCTTGACCAGGTCGGCCCGCTGCTCCTTGATCATGATGGCCCGGGTCCGGTAGACCGGGTCCTCGTTGCTCTGGTACTTCTCCTGGATGGCCTTGACCGACTCGGCCTCGATGCGGGCCTGGGCCGGGTCGTAGACGCCGCAGGGGAGGTCACAGTGCGCGGTGGCCTCCACGGCGGAGAACATGCGGAACAGACGCATGGGTGTGCCTCCGGGGTCGTGGGGATGGATCGTCTGCGACCCTACCCGCGGTGATCAGCACGAACACGTCCAGCGGACGCGGCCCGGGGGCGCTCCCCGGGTTGCCCACCCCGTGGGTGCTGGCCCGGGTCAGCGGGCCGTCGATGTCCCCGACGCTCCGGTCCGGCGATCGGCTCCTGGTCCGCCGGCAACGCCGCCCGGGGGCGGTCCGCCCCGGCGACGTGGTGCTCGCCCGGTTCCCCTCCCGGCCGGAGCTGCTGGTGGTCAAGCGCGCCCGCCGGCCGCTCGCGGACGGCCTCTGGTGGGTGGAGGGGGACAACCCGTTCGTCGCCGACGACAGCCGGGCGTTCGGTCCGGCGCTCGTCGTCGGACGCGTGGTGGTCCGGCTGCGGCCCCGTCCGGGGCGCCTCCCGCAGGCTCCGCCGCCCGGCTGACCGCCGACCCGCGGCCACCGCCGCGGTGGGGATCGCGACCCCGGCCAGCCAGGCGCAGCGGGCCAGCACCCACCCCGGCCCGTCGGGCACCTCGTGGAGCCCGGCCAGCGGGCCCAGTGGCAGGGTCACCAGCCACAGGGCGGCGAGCAACGGCAGGTGCAGCAGGAACAGGGGCAGCGCCAGCCGGGTCGCCGTCCGCACGGCCCGGGTGCGGCCCAGCGCGCCCAGCCGGGGGAGGAGCAGGCCCGCCAGTCCGGCCTGCGCCAGGCAGAGGCAGACGGTCGCGGCCGACGGTGGGTCGAGGTTCGACCCCTCCTGGCCGCGGACGCCGACCGCGCTCACCGGCAGGTCGCCGACGGTCACCAGCACCACCAGCCCGGTCACGCCGCCGGCGACCAGCAGCAGCGCCGTCGGGCGGGGCACGGGCCGCCGGGCCAGGGCCACGCCCAGCTGCCAGGGCACCCACCAGCTGGTGAGCACCGCCGTCTGCGCCAGCACCGGACCGCCCAGCGGCGCGGCCAGCGCCAGGACGGCCGGCACCGCGGCGGCGGCCGTGCCCAGCCGGTCGTCCAGCCGGAGCATCAGCGGCGTGGCCGCCACCAGGGTGAGGTGCACCGCCAGGAACCACAGCGGGCTCAGCGAGAGCAGGACGACCGTCCGCACGACGCCCTGGGCCGTGCCGTGCAGGGCGAGCGCCAGGGCGACCACCCCCACCCCGGCGGCCAGCGCGGCGACCGGTGCGGCCACAGCGCGCACCCGCTGCCACCACCAGGCCGGCACGCCGTTCCCGGCGGTGGCCCGGCTGCGGGCCGCGGCGGCCCCGGCGACCAGGAAGAACAGGCCCAGCGTCTGGAACAGCCAGCTGATCGGTGCCAGCGCCGGCATCGTGCGCAGCGGGCTGTCCAGGGCGACCGCACCGCCGGGCTGCAGGGCCGGGGCCGTCACCAGCCAGTGGCCGAGCACGACCCCCGCGGTCGCCAGCACCCGCAGCGCGTCCAGGCCCGGGTCGCGGCGGATCATCGGGCCGCCGCCTCGACCGGTGCAGCGGCGTCCGGCGTCCGACCCAGGCAGACCGCGACCACTCCCGCGAGCGCCGCGGAGCCCGGCCGGAAGTAGCCGTCGTGGCCGGAGGTCCCGGCGACGGGCAGCGCCCGGGCGCCGAACGCCGCACCGGCCGGGTCGGCACCGTGGCCGAGGTCGCCGAGCTGCACCGACGGGACCCGTCCGACCCAGTCACCCGCCGTCCGGGCCGCCCACACGCGTGCTCCGGTGCGCAGGTCGGCCACCGAGGCGGCGCGCGCGCCCGGGCTGCCCAGCAGCACCAGGTCGTCGGCGGGGAGCTCCGGTGCGGCCAGCGCCGCGACCACCGCGCCGTAGCTGTGCCCCACCACGGTGACGTGCGCCCCGCCGTCCTCGAGCTCCTCGACGAAGGGGACCAGCGCCGCCGCCCCGGCCCGGGCGAGCCGCCCGGTGGCGGCGTCGACGCCGACCCCCAGCGGCGTGGGGTACCCGACCCAGAGCACGATGGCGAGGTCGGGGCCCCCGGCCCCGGCCAGGCTGCGGGCCCAGCCGAGGGGGCGCCGCTGCGGATCGGCGGGGTCGTGCAGGGTGCGCAGGTCGGTGTCCGACCCCGGGACCAGCACGACGACGTGGTCACTGGTCGCCGGGTCGCCGATCGCGAGCACGGCGAGGCCGCGCCCGCGGGGGTCGCAGCCGAGGACGTCGACCGGCCCGAGCCGCCGGGCGAGCTCCGCGGCACAGGCCTGGTCCAGGCCCACCGGCCCGGGGACGGGGGCGGCCGCCGCCGGGGGCAGCAGCGCCACCGCCACCACCACCAGCGCGCCGAGCACCGAGGTCAGCGGGCGCGAGAGGATCTCCACGACGGCTGATCCTGGACACGGCCGGCCCGGGAGTCGTCACGCTGCGGAGCCGACCCGGGGTGCTACCGGGGTGCTCCTCCACCCGGGACCGCCACCCCGGTCTCGTACGCCAGTACCACCGCCTGGGCCCGGTCCCGCAGCCCCAGTTTGGTGAGCACCCGGCTGACGTGGGTCTTCACCGTCTGCTCGGCGAGCACCAGGTGGTCGGCGATCTCGGCGTTGGACCAGCCACGGGCGATGAGCCCGAGGACCTCGGTCTCCCGTTCGGTGAGCACCGCCAGCCGCTCCTGCCGCGGCGGAGCGGCCGGGCGGGCGGCCACGAAGTCGGCGATCAGCCGGCGGGTCACCTGCGGGGCGAGGAGGGCGTCGCCCGCGGCGACCACGCGGACGGCGTTGAGCAGGTCGGCAGCCGGGGCGTGCTTGAGCAGGAAACCGCTGGCGCCGGCGCGGAGGGCGTCGTAGACGTGGTCGTCCAGGTCGAAGGTGGTCAGCACGAGCACCCGGGGCACGGGGGCCTCCCCGGCCGGCTGTCCCAGCAGCGTCCGCGTCGCCGCCAACCCGTCCATCACCGGCATCCGCACGTCCATCAGGACGACGTCCGGGGCCGTGCCGGCCCGGGCCAGCTCGGCGTGCAACCGGAGCGCAGCGGCGCCGTCGCCGGCGGTGCCCACGACCTGCATGTCGGGCTGGGCGGCCAGCAGGGCCGCGAAGCCGTCGCGCACCATCTCCTGGTCGTCGACCAGCATCACCCGGATCACGGTGACCTCACGTCGGCCGGTGCGGGCTGCAGCGGCAGGGTGGCCTCCACGGCGAAGCCACCGTCGGCCGTCGGCCCGGCGGTCAGCCCGCCGCCGTGCAGCTCCGCCCGCTCCCGCATGCCCACCAGCCCGACGCCGGCACCGGTCGTCCCCGGCCGGTCACCGGGCCCGTTGACGACGGTCACCCGCAGCTGTCCGTCCTCCGCGACGACCCGCAGGTGCACCGGGGCGCCGGGAGAGTGCTGGGCGGCGTTGGCCAGTGCCTGCTGCACGATGCGGTACGCGCTGAGCCCGAGGGCAGCCGGGACGGCCGGCTGGTCGACCTCCGCCTCGAGTCGCACGCCCCGGGCCCGGGTGGCGGCGACGAGGTCGGTGAGCGTGCTGAGCCCGGGCTGCGGCGCCCGGTCGGCCGCCTGGTCCTCGGCGCGCAGCACCCCGAGCAGCTGTTGCAGCTCGGCGAGGGCCTGGCGGGCGGTGTCGGCCACGGCGGCGAGCTCGGTGCGGGCCGTCGGCGGGAGGTCCGGCAGCCGGTAGGGGGCGGTCTCCGCGCGGACGGCGATCGCCGACAGCTCGTGGGCGACCACGTCGTGCATCTCCCGGGCGATGCGGGCCCGCTCGGCCAGTGCGCCGCGCTGGGCCAGCGCCGCCTCGGTGCGCACCTGTTCCTCGGCCAGCGCCCGTCGGGCGTCCCACCGGGCGCCCATGCTCACGCCGATCAGCAGCAGCGCGACGAGGGCGAGCAGCGAGACCTGCAGGTGGCCGGGGCCGACCTCCCAGGTGGTGCCGAAGCGCCGCACGAGCAGGACGAACCCCGAGAGGACCCCGACCACGACCGCCGTCCCGCGGGGGAGCGCCCAGCCCACCGCCAGCAGGACCGGCACCCACAGGCACCACTCCCACGGCTCGAGCAGGGGCGTCGGTCCCGGGGGCGGCTCCAGCACGTAGGGGGTGAGCAGCAGCCACAGGGTCATCAGCCGCCAGCCGTCCAGCGGCCGCCGCAGCGTGAGGACCAGCGCGGCCACCATCGGCAGGCACCACAGGAAGGCGAGCCCACCAGCAGCCCGGCCGGCGTCGATCTGCACGCTGTTGGCGGCCAGCGCGACGACCAGGCCGTAGAGCGCGACCGCCGCGGTCAGCAGCCGCCGCGCCCGCCGGGACCGGGTGGGCCACGGCAGCGGTCCCGACGGCGAGACCCCGCCGACCGCGCGGCCCAGCGCACGGGGGACGGCGCGCAGCCGGTCTGCGGGACGCGGGTCGGGCACCACGCCGGTCACCGTAGGGCCTGGCCCGGTGGACCGGGCCGCACGGCGGGCCCGGCCTCCGCCGGGGGTGGTGGTCAGCCCAGCCGCTCCAGCAACGGGTCGACCAGCTCGCGGGCTCCGGTGTTCAGGTAGAGGAAGACCAGCGTCGCCGCGCCGAACAGCGGGGCCAGGACCGCCTTCTCGAGCGTCGTGCCGGTGCGCAGGTGCACGGGGTTGAGCCGCGCACGCCGCAGCAGCCAGAACACGGGGACCGGCACGCCTTCCTTGGTGAGCCCGTCGCCGGCGATGTGCGTCAGCACCCCGACGACGACCGCCCATGGCAGCCACGCCGGGCTGGGGCTGTGCGCGAGCAGCAGCCAGGCCCCGCCCCAGGAGATCACCAGGTTGCCGAGGACGGTGTTCTCGGCCCGGCCGGGGATGACGAAGTGCAGTGCCCGCAGCGCCAGCCCGATGGCCAGCGCGAGCAGCAGCAGGCTCGACCAGCGCTGCCAGGCGGCGGCGGCGGCGAGCAGCCCGAAGGCGAGGGGCGCGAGCACGGCGTCGTGCGTGCCCCACCTGTGCCCGCGGGCGACCGTGTTGACCAGCCCGGACGGCAGGTCGGTGAGCGGCCCCCACATTCGGGAGATGGTCGACCCGCGCTGGTCCAGGTCGGGGAGCATGGCGAACCCGCCCGCGGCGGCCACCCAGGCCACCTGGGCGACCGTTCCCTCGACCGGGGCCCAGGGCAGCGTCGCGGCGCCGGCGGCCAGGCCGGACAGCGCGTGAGAGTGACCGAGCACGCACGGAGCGTGCCGCCGGGGTCCGGGATCGCGGGGGAGGCGCGCGGAGTGGGCCGGGCGCGGTTGACCGTGCAGCCGGTCAGGCCGCCGTGCGCACCTGCTCCTGGTCGCTGCCGGCCGCGGCACGCACCCGGCCCAGGACGACGGCGGCCAGCCACCCCAGCGAGGCGAAGCCGACCATCACCACGGCCATCGGCAGCAGCGTGCCGGGAGCACCGAGCCCGGCCAGGGGGGCGCCCAGCCCGGCCAGTGCGAACTGCCCCGTGCCGACCAGCGCCGACGCCGTCCCGGCCATCCGGGCGGCGTCGGCCATGGCCAGCGCCGTCGCGTTCGGCAGCACCAGCCCGTTGGCCGACACCACGAAGAACAGCGCCGGCAGCACCACCGGCAGGCCCGCTCCGGCCAGTGCGGCGACGACCAGCACCGCGCTGCCGAGCACCTCCACGCTCAGCCCGGCCACCAGGAGCGTGCGCGGCCCCAGCCGCCGGACCAGCAGCCGCGATGCCTGCCCGGCCAGGACGATGCCGATCCCGTTGACGGCGAACACGGCGCTGAACTGGGCGGCGGTGAGCCCGTAGCCCGACTGCAGCACGAAGGAGGAGCTGGAGATGTAGGTGAACAGGGTGCCGAAGCCCAGCCCCTGGGCGAGCACCGCGGCCAGGAAGGCCCGACGGCTCAGCAGCTGCCTGGCGTTGGTGGCGGTGGTGCGGAACCCGCCCGCGACCCGCCGTTCCGGCGGCAGGGTCTCCGGCAGCCGCCACAGGCTGGCCAGGAACAGCACGACCCCGATGCCGGTGAGCGCGACGAAGACGCCGCGCCAGTCGGTGAACCGCAGCAGCTGCGCACCGGCCACCGGGGCGAGCACCGGAGCCGCGCCCATGATGGAGGCGAGCACCGCGAAGGCGCGGGCGGCCTCGGCGCCCTCCAGCCGGTCCCGGACCACCGCCCGGGCCAGCACGATTCCGGCTGCCCCGGCGACGCCCTGGAGCAACCGGATGGCCGACAGCACCCACACGTCGGGGGAGAGGGCGCACAGCAGCGAGGCCAGCGCGTAGGCGCCCACCCCGACCAGCACGGGGACGCGTCGCCCGAGCCGGTCCGACAGCGGGCCGACGACCAGCTGGCCGAGGGCCAGCCCCAGCGCGACCGCGGTCAGCGTCAGCTGGGTGGCCGACTGACCCGCGTCGAACTCACGCTCCAGGGTGGGCAGCGCCGGCAGGTACAGGTCCATCGACAGCGGACCGAAGGCGGACAGGGCACCCAGCAGGACCATCAGGCCCCGGCCTGCGGGGCGCTCCCTCCGCGGGCGGACAGAGGGAGCGCCCGTCATGCGTCGTCCCGCGTCACTCGTCGTCCAGGTCGTCGGTGCCACCGCGGGCCAGCCAGGTGGCCAGCCGCTCGACCGGCACCTCGAAGTCCGGGTGCTGGTCGACGAAGGCCTGCAGCTGGTCGGCCAGCCAGGCGAGGCTGACCTCCTCCTCGCCCCGCCGGCCCGCCAGCTCCTCGATCCCGCGATCGGTGAAGTACACGGCCGTGCTCCCGCGGGTCAGTCGCTGAACGCCTGGGCGACCAGCTGACGCTGCTCGACCTCGTGCACCTTCGCCGAACCGACCGCCGGGCTCGCCGAGGCCTTCCGGGAGACCCGGCGCAGCGTCCGGCCCCCGGTCAGGTGCTCGGGCAGGTTGCAGGCCATGAACTGCCAGGCGCCCATGTTCGCCGGCTCCTCCTGCGCCCAGACGACGTCGGTCGCGTTCGGGTACTGCGCCAGCGCCTCGGTGATCTCCTCGGCCGGCAGCGGGTACAGCTGCTCGACCCGCAGGATCGCGGTGTCGGTACGGCCCTCGGCCTCCCGCTGGGACAGCAGCTCGTAGCTGACCTTGCCGCTGCACAGCAGCACCCGGCGCACCCCGGCGGGGTCCAGCGGCGAGCCGCCGACCCCCGGGTCGGGCAGGACCGGTCGGAACCGCTGCTCGGTGAAGTCCTCGACCGAGCTGACCGCGGCCTTGGCGCGCAGCAGCGACTTCGGCGTGAACACCACCAGCGGGCGGTGCACCTCCGACAGCGCCTGACGGCGCAGCAGGTGGAAGTAGTTCGCCGGCGTCGAGCAGTTGGCGACGGTCATGTTGTTCTCGGCCGACAGCTGCAGGAAGCGCTCGATCCGCCCGCTGGAGTGGTCGGGGCCCTGGCCCTCCAGGCCGTGCGGCAGCAGCAGGACCACGCCGGAGCGCTGCCCCCACTTGGCCTCGCCGGAGCTGATGAACTCGTCGATGACCATCTGCGCGCCGTCGACGAAGTCGCCGAACTGGGCCTCCCAGAGCACGAGCGCCTTGGGGTTGGCCACCGAGTAGCCGTACTCGAAGCCGAGCGCGGCGTACTCGCTCAGCAGCGAGTCGTAGACGAAGAACTTCGCCTGGTCCTCGGTCAGGTGCGCCAGCGGGGTGTGCTCGGCGGCGGTCTCCCGGTCGATGAGCACCGAGTGCCGCTGCACGAAGGTGCCGCGCCGGGAGTCCTGACCGGCGAGCCGGACCGGCACGCCCTGCATCAGCAGCGACCCGAAGGCCAGCAGCTCGCCCATCGCCCAGTCGATGCCGCCCTCGCTGGCCATCGCCGCCCGGCGCTCCAGCATCCGCTGCAGCTTGGGGTGCACGGTGAAGTCCGTCGGCAGCGAGACGTGCGCGTCACCGATGGTCTTGAGCACCTCGCGGGTGATGGCGGTGTCGACCGTCATCTCCTGCGGCGACCGCGGGTCCATCACCGGCTCCGGCGTGGAGGAGTCCCGGGCGTCGTGGGTCTCGGCGAAGGCCCGCTCCAGCTGGTCGCGGTAGTCCTTCAGCGCCTCCTCGGCCTCGGCGAGGGTGATGTCGCCCCGGCCGACCAGCGCCTCGGTGTACAGCTTCCGCACCGAGCGCTTGCGGTCGATGATGTCGTACATCAGCGGCTGGGTCATCGAGGGGTCGTCGCCCTCGTTGTGCCCGCGCCGGCGGTAGCAGACCAGGTCGATGACGACGTCCTTGTTGAACGCCTGCCGGTAGTCGACGGCCAGCCGGGCGACCCGCACGCAGGCCTCGGGGTCGTCGCCGTTCACGTGGAAGACCGGGGCGCCGATCATCCGGGCGACGTCGGTCGAGTAGAGCGTCGAGCGGGACTGGGCCGGGCTGGTGGTGAAGCCGACCTGGTTGTTGATGACCACGTGCACGGTGCCGCCGGTGCGGTAGCCGCGCAGCTGCGAGAGGTTCAGGGTCTCCTGCACCACGCCCTGCCCGGCGAAGGCCGCGTCGCCGTGCAGCAGCACGGGCAGCACGGTGAAGCCGCCCTCGCCCTTGTCGATCATGTCCTGCTTGGCCCGCACGATCCCCTCGAGGACCGGGTTGACCGTCTCCAGGTGGCTGGGGTTGCTGGCCAGCGAGACGGCGAGCTGCCGGCCGTCGTGCTCGAAGGTGCCCTCGGCGCCCAGGTGGTACTTCACGTCGCCGGAGCCCTGCACGGTGCCCGGGTCGATGTTGCCCTCGAACTCCCCGAAGATCTTCGAGTAGCTCTTGCCCAGCACGTTGGCCAGCACGTTCAGCCGGCCGCGGTGGGCCATGCCGATGGCGACCTCGTCGAGGCCGTGCTCGGTGGAGGAGGTGAGCACCTCGTCCAGCAGCGGGATGACCGACTCGCCGCCCTCGAGGCTGAAGCGCTTCTGCCCGACGTACTTGGTCTGCAGGAAGGTCTCGAACGCCTCCGCGGCGTTCAGCCGGCCGAGCACCCGCTTCTGCTTCTCCCGGGTGGGCTGGTCGTGCTTGACCTCGATGCGCTCCTGGAGCCAGCGGCGCTCCTCGGGGTCGGTGATGTGCATGTACTCGATGCCGACGGTGCGGCAGTACGACTGGCGCAGCACGCCGAGGATGTCGCGCAGCAGCATGGTCCGCTCGCCGGCGAAGCCGCCGACCGGGAACTGCCGGTCCAGGTCCCACAGCGTCAGCCCGTGCTGGACGATGTCCAGGTCGGGGTGGGTGCGGACCTTGAACTCGAGCGGGTCGGTGTCGGCCATCAGGTGGCCGTTGCGCCGGTAGGCCTCGATGACCTCGATGACGCGGGCGTTCTTGTCGATCTGGCCCTCGTGGCTGACCCGCTTGTCCGGCACCCAGCGGACCGGCTCGTAGGGCACCCGCAGGGAGCGGAAGACGTCGTCGTAGAAGCCGTCCTCGCCCAGCAGCAGCTGGTGCATCCGGCGCAGGAAGTCGCCGGACTCCGCGCCCTGGATGACCCGGTGGTCGTAGGTCGAGGTGAGCGTGATGATCTTCGAGACGGCCATCTCGGCCAGCGCCTCGGGGCTCATCCCCTGGAACTCGGCCGGGTAGTCCATCGCCCCGACGCCGACGATCGTGCCCTGACCGGTGGTCAGCCGCGGCACCGAGTGGTTGGTGCCGATCGTGCCCGGGTTGGTCAGGCTGACCGTGGTGCCGGAGAAGTCGTCCATCGTCAGCTTGTTGGCGCGCGCCCGGCGGATGATGTCCTCGTAGGCGCCCCAGAACTCCGCGAAGTCCATCGTCTCGGCGGCCTTGATCGAGGCGACGACGAGGGAGCGGGAGCCGTCGGGCTTGGGCAGGTCGATGGCCAGCCCGAAGTTGACGTGCTCGGGCCGCACCAGCACCGGCTTGCCGTCGACCTCGGCGAAGGAGTTGTTCATGTTCGGGAAGGCGTCCAGCGCCCGGACCAGCGCGTAGCCGATCAGGTGCGTGAAGGAGACCTTCCCGCCGCGGGCGCGGGCCAGGTGGTTGTTGATGACGATCCGGTTGTCGACCAGGAGCTTGGCCGGGACCGCACGCACGCTCGTGGCCGTCGGGACGGTCAGCGAGGCGTTCATGTTCTTGACCACGCTCGCGGCAGCGCCGCGCAACGGGGTGCGCGTCGGGCCCTCGCCGGCGTCGGCGGCCGGCTTCGCGGCGCCGGGCTTGGCCGCCGGCTTGGCCGGTGCGGCGGGCTGCTGCTGCGAGGCGCGCTCGGCGGCGCGGTTGACCACGGTTCCCTCCGAGCGGGGGTCGGCGATGGGGGCCCGGGAGACCTGCTCCTCGGTGCCGGGGGCTGACGCGCTGGGCCGGTCGGCCGGCGCCGCCGTGTCGGCCGGCGGAGCCGTGTCGGCCGGCGGAGCGGCCGGGGCCGACCGCGTGCCGGGTGCCTGCGGTGCGGCAGCAGCCGGGGTGGCGCGGGAGGCGACCTCGCGCTCGGGTGCAGGGGAGGCGTAGCTCGTCGCGGTGGGGACGGCGCCGGGCGTCGGCGCCGAGGGCTCGTCCGTCGCGGACGAGCCGGCGGGCGACCGGTCCTGCCCGTCGGCGACCGGGCTGCCTGGCCGGTAGTCGGCGAAGAAGTCGTGCCAGGCCTGGTCCACGCTGCGTGGATCGGCGAGGTACTGCTGGTACATCTCCTCGACCAGCCACTCGTTGGTGCCGAAGCCCGCCACCGGGTTGCTGTTGGAGGCGGACGGCTGGGATGAGCTCACGCTTGACACGGGGCGGAGTGCCTTCTTCGTCGGTGGACGTCGTTGGACCGGGATCCGACTCTACGCCCGCCCCCTCTGCCGCGGATCGTCCGACGTGAGGTGCCGCACGTGTCCCGGCTCACCGGTCCCAGGGGCCCCGCGGGCGGCGGGTGGGTCAACTGCCGGCTCCCGCCGCGAGCAGCAGCTCCAGCACCTCGTCGACCGCCGTCGGGCCGCTGCCGGGAGCGGCTCCCACCCCGGTGCGGGCGCGGGCCACCTGGGCGATGTCCCGTGCGCTCGCGCCGTCGGCGGTGGTGGCGTCGACGTCGGCCCCGGCCGCCAGCAGCAGGCGCACGGTGGCGGGCGCGCCCTCTCCGGCGCCCGCGCCCGCGCCGGCGACCGCGCTGTGCAGTGGGGTGCGGCCGCTGTCGGGGTCGCGCGCGTCGACCGGGGCGCCGGCGGCCAGCAGCAGGCCGACGACCGGCGCGGCTCCAGCCGCCGAGGCGACGTGCAGCGCCTCGCCGTCCGGAGCGGCACCGCGACCCAGGAGCAGCCGTGCGGCGGGGGCCGAGCCGCCCCGGGCGGCCCAGGTGAGCAGGCTGGTGCCGGCCGTCGAGTCGCGCAGCGGCGCGCCGCCGTCCAGCTGCGCCACCAGCGCCGGGACGTCGCCGAGGAAGGCGGCGGTCGCGGCGTCGACCTGGATGCCCAGCTCGCGCAGGACCACGACCATCTCCGGGGCGTCGGTGAGCGCGACCTGCAGCGGCGTGCGGCCCTCCTCGGTGGTCGCACCCGGGTCGGCGCCGGCACCGAGCAGCTCGGTGACGACCTCCGGCCGCCCGGCCGCGACGGCCAGGTGCAGCGGCGTCCAGCCGTCCTCCCCGCCGCGCTCGACGGTCGCGGCGAGCAGCTGCGGCTGTCCGGTGACCGCTCTGCGCACCTCGGCCGGGTCGCCGGCCTCGATCAGCAGGGCCAGCCGCTGCGCGGTCATCCGGGGCGTCATCGGGAGGTCAGACCACGTCGCGGCGGACCGCCAGCAGGGTGCCCAGCACCGCGGCCACCAGACCGTAGCCGAGCAGCAGCAGGCCGCCCTGCCACTGGTTGAGCAGGTCGGGGCCCTCGTTGACGGCGGTGAGCGCGGCCGCCGCCCCGCCGGGCAGCCACTTGTAGATCTCGGAGATGGCCGTGATCCCGCCGACGATGCTCTCGATCACGAAGAGGTAGACGAGCGAGCCGACGATCGCGCCCACCTGGTTGCGGAACAGCGCGCCGACCCCGACCCCGATGACCGCGTAGAGCACGATCGAGACGGTTGCGCCGGCGAGCACCTCGAGGTTGTCGCCGGTCAGTGACGGCGCGGCGCCGCGCGCCCCGGCGTAGGCGACCACCACGATCGCGGCCGTCGCGCAGGCGGCCAGCGCGAAGGGGATCGCGGCCGTCAGGTAGGCGATCAGCTTGGCGATCACGACCTGGCCGCGGTGCGGGGTGGCCAGGAACGTGGGGGTGGCGGTGCGGTGCCGGTACTCCTGGGTCATCCCGATGATCCCCAGCACCAGCGAGAGGATGGCGGCCTGGCCGGCCGCCCCCAGCGCCAGCTGCTCGTACATCGGGGTGCCGATGGGTGCCGGGCCGCCCTCCTGCCCGGCCAGGGCGGTGAACAGGGCGGCGAAGCCGCCGGAGAGCACGCAGGCGCCGATGAGCAGCCCGATCCAGACGCGGGTGGTCACCAGCTTGAGCCACTCGGCACGTACCAGCCGGGTCATCGGGCCGTCCCCTCGGTCTGCGCCGGGGAGCCCGCCGCGTACTGCTCCTGCCCGGCGGTGAGCCGGAAGTAGACCTCCTCGAGGCCGCTGGTCTGCGCCCGCAGCTCGCGCAGCTCGATCCCGCCGGTGAAGGCCCGGTGCCCCACCTCGTCGGTGGCCATCCCGCCCACGGCCACCCCGTCGGGCCCGGCGGGCGCCACCGTGGCACCCGCGGCGCGCAGCAGCTCGGCCAGCTGGACCACCTGGGGACTGCGGGCCAGCACCGTGCCGCCGCCGGAGCCACCGCGCAGGTCGGCCAGCGAGCCCTCGCGCACGAGCCTGCCGGCGCCCACGATGACCACCCGGTCGGCGGTCTGTTCCACCTCGGCGAGCAGGTGGCTGGAGACCAGGACCGTGCGGCCCTCCTCGTGGGCCAGGTGGCGCAGGAAGCCGCGCAGCCACTGGATGCCCTCCGGGTCCAGCCCGTTGGCCGGCTCGTCGAGCACCAGCACCTGCGGGTCGCCGAGCAGGGCGGTGGCCAGCCCCAGGCGCTGGCGCATGCCCAGCGAGTAGCCGCCGGCGCGCCGCTTGCCGGCCGGCCCCAACCCGACCCGGGCCAGCACCTCGTCGGCACGGACGGTGGGCAGCCCCGCGGCGGCGGCGTAGACGCGCAGGTGGTCCCGGCCGCTGCGGGCCGGGTGGAACGCCGTCTCCAGCACCGCACCGACCCGGCGCAGGGGCTCGGAGAGCTGGGCGTAGGGCGTGCCGTTGAAGGTCGTCGTCCCGCTGTCGGGGGTGATCAGGCCCAGCGCCATCCGCAGCGTCGTGGTCTTGCCGGCGCCGTTGGGACCGAGGAACCCGGTGACCTGGCCGGGCTCGACGGTGAAGCTCAGGCTGTCGACGGCGCGGACGGCACCGAAGGACTTGGTGAGGCCGCGGACCTCGACCCGTACGGGGTCGGTCCGGACGCTGCTGGGGCTGGCGATCTCGGGCTCCTGGGGTCGGCGGGGTCGCGCACTCCGTCGCTCATCCAAGCGCAACCGGAAGCGCCGCGGGGTGCCCCGGGGTGTGCGGCGTGGCGTCGCGGGGGCGTGACCGCCGGCACAGTGCGGACGCCGGATTGGTAGGTTGCGCCCTCGTGAACGCCTCCCGCGCCGCCGCCGGGCGCCCGCGGCCCCCGCGGGCCGACCGCTGACGGAGACCGGCCCGGGCGAGCCTCCCGGACTGCCGGCGGCCGCCCGGGAGGAGCTCGAGCGGCTGCTGCTCGCCGGCCCCCGCCGGTACACCCGCCGGCAGGTGGCCGAGCTGGCCGGGATGCCCGCCGAGCGCACCCAGCGGTTGTGGCGCGCGCTCGGCTTCGCCGACGTCGCCGACGACGACCCGGCGTTCACCGACGCCGACGTGACCGCGCTGGCCCGGCTGTCGGCGTTGATCGACTCCGGCTTCGTCGACCCGCAGACCGAGGCGTCCATCGCCCGGGCGATGGGGCAGGCGCTGTCCCGGCTCGCTGACTGGCAGACCGATCTGCTCGCGGCCCGGCTCGCCGAGGCCGGTGCGGACGCCGGAGCCGGGCCGGACGCCGGAGCCGGGGTGGAGGCGGGGCTCGCGGCCGAGGTGCTGCGCTCCACCGAGGCGCTGCTGCCGCTGATGAGCGAACTGCAGGACTACGTGTGGCGGCGGCACCTGGCCGCGAACGCCGGGCGGCTGGTGCTCACCTCCGGCGCCGACCGCCGCGAGCTGGCGGTGGGCTTCGCCGACCTGGTCGGCTACACCTCCCGCAGCCGTGGCATGGGCGGCCGGGAGTTGGGCGTCATGGTCGAGGACTTCGAGGGCCTGGCCGCCGACGTCATCGCGCGGTACCGCGGGCGGGTCGTGAAGACCGTGGGCGACGGGGTGCTGTTCACCTGCGCCGACGCCGTCGACGCGGTGGAGATCGCGCTGCGGCTGCCGGTGGAGTGGTCGGCCGAGGACCGCCCGCCGCTGCGCGTGGGGGCGGCCTACGGTCCGGTGCTCACCCGGCTGGGCGACGTCTACTCGCCGGTGGTGAACCTGGCCAGCCGGCTGACCTCGATCGCGCACCCGTCGACGGTGCTGGTCGACCGCGAGCTCGCGCGCCGGTTGCTCGGCTCGCCGGCCTACCGGGTCCGCCCGCTGCGGCAGGTCTCGGTGCGCGGCTACGACCAGCTGCAGCCCTGGCTGGTCCGTCGCCGCGAGGACGGCGACCCACCCGGCGTGGCCGCGCTGGAGGAGCTGCTCGACGAGATCGCCCGGGACGTCCTCGGGCGCGGCACCGAGGAGCCACCGGCCGGCGGGGACTGACCGGGGAACCCGGTCGACCGCCGCCCGGAGCGGTGGGCACGATGTGCGGGTGTCCGCCACCCTGCTGGCCCGCGGCCTCGCCGCCGGCCACGGCGCCCGTGTCCTGTTCACCGGCCTCGACCTCGTCGTGGCCCCCGGCGACGTCGTCGGCCTGGTGGGCGTCAACGGCGCCGGCAAGTCCACCCTGCTGCAGACCCTGGCCGGTCAGCAGCCCGCCGAGTCCGGCGACGTCGTCCTCTCCCCGCCCTCGGCCACCGTGGGTTACCTGCCCCAGGAGCACGAGCGGCGCCCCGGCGAGACGGTGCTCGACGCCCTCGCCCGCCGGACCGGCGTCGCCGGGGCGCAACAGGCCCTGGACGCCGCGACCGAGGAGCTGACCGCCGGGACACCGGGCTCCGACGACGCCTACGGGGACGCGCTGGAGCGGTGGCTGGCCCTGGGCGGTGCCGACCTCGCCGAGCGGGCCGAGGAGGTGGTGGCCACCGTCGCGGCCGGCGTCGCCCTGGACGCCGCGATGACCGGGCTCTCCGGCGGTCAGGCGGCCCGGGTCGGGCTGGCCTCGCTGCTGCTCTCCCGCTACGACGTGCTGCTGCTCGACGAGCCGACCAACGACCTGGACCTCGCCGGGCTGGACCAGCTGGAGCGGTTCGTCACCGGGTTGCGGGCCGGGGTGGTGCTGGTCAGCCACGACCGCGAGTTCCTGGCCCGCACCGTCACCCGGGTGGTGGAGCTCGACCTCGCCCAGCAGCTGGTCCGGGTGCACGACGGCGGGTACGAGGCCTATCTCGTCGAGCGCGAGGTGGCCCGCCGGCACGCCCGTGAGGAGTACGACGAGTACGCCGACACCAAGGCCTCGCTGGAGTCGCGGGCGCGGATGCAGCGCAACTGGATGGCCAAGGGCGTCCGCGACTCGATCAAGAAGTCCAAGGACGGCGACAAGCACATCAAGGCGGCCAACCGGTCCTCCTCGGAGAAGCAGGCCGCGAAGGCGAAGCAGACCGAGCGGCGGATCGAGCGCCTCGAGGTGGTCGAGGAGCCGCGGAAGGAGTGGGAGCTGCGGATGGAGATCGCCGCGGCGCCGCGGGCCGGTGCCGTGGTGGCGACGCTGCGCGGCGCCGTCGTCCGGCGTGGCGGGTTCGCTCTGGGCCCGGTCGACCTGCAGGTCGACTGGGGTGACCGCGTGGCGATCACCGGCGCCAACGGCTCGGGCAAGAGCACCCTGCTCGCCGCCCTGCTGGGCCGGCTGCCGCTGGACGCCGGCAGCGCCGCCCTGGGCCCCGGTGTGCGGCTGGGCGAGGTCGACCAGGCCCGCGGGCTCTTCCTCGGTGACGAGCCGCTGGCCGTGGCGTTCGGCCGGCAGGTGCCGGACCAGCCGGACGCCGAGGTGCGCACGCTGCTGGCGAAGTTCGGCCTGCGCGCCGACCACGTGCTGCGCCCGGCGGGCACGTTGTCGCCGGGGGAGCGCACCCGGGCGGCGCTGGCGCTGCTGCAGGCCCGCGGGGTGAACGTGCTGGTGCTCGACGAGCCGACCAACCACCTGGACCTGCCGGCGATCGAGCAGCTGGAGCAGGCGCTGGCCGACTACCCGGGCACGCTGCTGCTGGTGACCCACGACCGGCGGATGCTCGAGGCGGTGCACACGACCCGGCGGTTGCTGGTGGACGGCGGAGCGGTGCGAGAGGCCTGAGCCCGGGAACGACGACGCCCGCCCGGCCAGTGGCCGGGCGGGCGGTGTCGGTGCTGCGGTGAGCCTGGGGCTGTGGGTGCCCCCGGCAGGATTCGAACCTGCGCCCCTGCCTCCGGAGGGCAGTGCTCTATCCCCTGAGCTACGGGGGCTCGTGCCGCGGCGCCCGATCGCTCGGCGCCGGGGAAGAAGCTACCAGTCCCGGTGGTCGGCCGAGCCGGTGGGGTCAGGGGAAGGGGAGCGGTGCCGCGCCGCGCTCGCGGAGCATCGCGGCCATCGTCGCGGTCTCCGCCGTCTGGCTCTGCGCGATCGATTCCGCCAGCCGCTGGACCGCGGCCCGCTGGGCGTGCTCGGCGCCGTACTGGGCCATCTCCAGGCCGCCCTGGTGGTGCCGGGTCATCAACTGCAGGAAAAGCACGTCGAACTCGGTGCCGGTCGCGGTGCGCAGCTGCGCCAGCTCGGCGTCCGTCGCCATGCCGGGCATCAGCGCAGCGCCCTCGCCGCCGTGGTCGGAGTGGTCCATCCCGGCCATCGTGCCGTTGTCCATCCAGCCCATGACCTCGCCGCTGGTCAGCGGCAGCCCCCACAGGGACAGCCAGCCCTGCATCCGGCCGACCTGGTTGGTCTGGGTGGCCGAGATGTCGAAGGCGAGCTGCTGCACCTCCGGGTCCTCGCTGCGGGTGATCGCCAGGTTGGCCATCTGCACCGCCTGGAGGTGGTGGCGGGACATGTCCCGGGCGAACCCGGCGTCCACCGAGTCCGCGGCCGGGGTCTCCTCGGCGCCGATGCCCAGCGCCACGGCCAGCCCGCCGCCGGCCACGAGCATGCCGACGGCGATCACGCTGATCAGCAGCGCGGTCAGCCAGCGCGGTCGTCCGGGGGTGGTGTCCGCGGTCGCCGGTGCCGCCATCAGGGCGTCGGGTCGCCGGCGCCGGCCGGGGTGGAGCTCACCGGGGCGTCGCTGGGCACGTCGGTCATCGACTGGTCGCCCGTGCCGGCGTAGCGGCTCGCGTCCCCGACGGCCAGCGGCTCGTTGAGGAACGCGGGGTTGTCGCAGCTCGCGCCCGGCTCGGGGTGGAACTGGGCGTTCAGGGTGAAGAAGTCGACGTACTGCTCGACCCGCTCGTCGGTCGCGGAGTCGACGGTCAGCTGGTGGTTCCAGGACTGCAGGCTGATCGGGGCGCCCTGCCCCGGCCACGGGGAGAGCATCAGCCCGGCGCGCCCGTCGACCAGCTCCTCCAGCGTCGCGAGGTCGTCGTCGCTGACCAGGTCCGGGTCGTAGGTGATCCAGGTTGAACCGTGCTCGAGGCTGTGCACCGCGTTCTCCGGGCGGATCTGCACGTCGTAGACGGTGCCGGTGCAGTCGGCCCACTCGTTGTCGTGCGGCCCGCCCACCGGCGGGGTCTCGGTGTAGTCGACCCCGGTGACCACGTGCTCGGCGCCGGCGTACTCGTAGGTCGCCAGCCCCTCGAGCTGGTCGGCGGAGGTGATCCGGTTGGCGTTGGACCGGTTCACCGTGATGACGGCGTAGGTGAGGATGGCGGCGGCGAAGACGGCGACGGCGACCGCCGCGGCGATCAGCCCCCACGGCCGCTGCGGGGTGACCACGTTCACCGGCGGACGGGTGCGCCCGCGCCCGCCGGACCGCTGGGCCCCCGACCCCCCGCGGGAGGCGCCGCCGGACGGGCGACCGGTTCCGGGCTTGGGGTCCTTGGCCAACTGCCTCTCCTCGCTGCGGTGCTGCTCCGCGGGTGCCTGGTGCCCCCGCAGGTCGCTGCCGGGGCCTGGCCCGGGCGGGGGCGAGTCTAGGTCGCCGACCTGTGCGCTCCCTGGAGGTCGCCGACCGCGCCCCGGAGGTCACCGACCTGTGCCCGCTCCGGGCCGCCGAGCCGCTCAGTACGCTCGCCGGGTGACACCCGAGCAGCTCAGTGACGTCGTCCGGTCCGCTGTCGCGGCGGCCGTGGAGCGCGGCGACCTCGCCGTCGCCGTCCCGGAGGACGTCGTCATCGAGCGCCCGAAGAACCCCGAGCACGGCGACTACGCCACCAACGTGGCGCTCCGGCTGGCCAAGCCGGCCGGGCGGCCGCCGCGCGAGGTGGCCGAGCTGCTGGCCGGGCAGCTGCGCGAGCACGAGGGCGTGGCGGCGGTCGACGTCGCCGGCCCCGGCTTCCTCAACGTCACCCTGGCCAAGGACGCCCTCGGGCAGATCGCCGTCCGGGTGGTGACCGCGGGCGAGGCCTACGGGCGCACCGAGGTGCTGGCGGGGCAGCGGCTGAACCTGGAGTTCGTCTCGGCCAACCCCACCGGCCCGGTGCACATCGGCGGCACCCGCTGGGCGGCGGTCGGTGACGCGCTGGGCCGGCTGCTGGAGGCCTCCGGCGCCGACGTCACCCGCGAGTACTACCTCAACGACGCCGGTGCCCAGATCGACCGGTTCGCCCGCAGTCTCCAGGCGGCGGCGCTGGGCCGGCCGGTCCCGGAAGACGGCTACGCGGGGGAGTACATCGGCGAGATCGCCGGCCAGGTGCTGGCCGCCGAGCCGGGGCTGCTGGAGCGGCCGGAGCCGGAGCAGGTCCCGGTCTTCCGGACGCGGGGCGTCGAGCTGATGGTGGCCGAGATCCGCAGCTCGCTGGCCGCGCTCGGCGTCGAGTACGACGTCTTCTTCTCCGAGCTGAGCCTGTACTCCTCCGGTGCGGTGGAGAAGGCGGTGCAGCGGCTGCGCGACCAGGGGCACGTCTACGAGGCCGACGGCGCGGTCTGGCTGCGCACGACGACGTTCGGCGACGACAAGGACCGGGTGCTGGTCAAGGCCGACGGGGAGACGACGTACTTCGCCTCCGACTGCGCCTACTACCTGGACAAGCGCGAGCGCGGCTTCGACAAGGTCGTGATCATGCTCGGCGCCGACCACTCGGGCTACGTCGGCCGGTACAAGGCGCTGGTCGCGGCCACCGGCGACGACCCGGACACCAACCTGGAGATCCTCATCGGCCAGCTGGTCAACCTGCTGCGCAACGGCGAGCCGGTGCGGATGAGCAAGCGGGCCGGCACCGTCGTCCTCCTCGACGACCTGGTCGAGGCGGTCGGCGTGGACGCCGCCCGCTACGCGCTGGCCCGGGCCTCGGTCGACCAGCAGATCGACATCGACATCGACCTGTGGACCCGGAAGACCAACGACAACCCGGTCTTCTACGTCCAGTACGCGCACGCCCGGATCTCCTCGGTGCTCCGCGGAGCGGCCGACCTGGGGCTGACGCTGGGCGAGGCCGGCGACGTCGACCCCGCCGCGCTGGCGCACCCCCGCGAGGGCGACCTGCTGCGCGCGCTCGGCGACTTCCCCCGGGTGGTCGCCTCGGCCGCCGAGCTGCGCGCGCCGCACCGGGTGGCCCGCTACCTGGAGGAGCTGGCCGGCACCTATCACCGGTTCTACGACTCCTGCCGGGTGCTGCCCCGCGGCGACGAGGAGGCGACCCCGGTGACCACCGCGCGGCTGTGGCTGTGCGCGGCCACCGCCACGGTGCTGCGCAACGGCCTGGACGTGCTCGGGGTCTCCGCGCCGGAGCGGATGTGAGGGCGCACCCGGCCGGTCCGCTGCACGGCACGCTGACCCCGCCCCCCGCCGCGGGCGCCCCGCCCACCGACCTGGGCGCGCTCGACCCACACGTCTGGCCGCGCTCGGCGACCCGGGTCGACGGCGAGATGCACCTGGGCGGCCGGCCGGTCACCGAGCTGGCCCGGGACCACGGCACCCCGCTGTTCGTGCTGGACGAGGGCGACTTCCGCGGCCGGGCCGCGGACTTCGCCACCGCCTTCGCCGACCCGCAGCTGCCGGCCGACGTGCACTACGCGTCCAAGGCGTTCCTGTGCGGGCAGGTGGCCCGCTGGATCGCCGACGACGGGCTGTTCCTGGACGCCTGCAGCGGCAACGAGCTCGCCGTCGCGCTGGCCGCCGGCTTCCCCGCCGAGCGGATCGCGCTGCACGGCAACAACAAGTCCCTGGTCGAGCTGCAGCTCGCCGTCGACGCCGGGATCGGGCACGTGGTGCTCGACTCCTTCGACGAGATCGAGCGGCTGGTGCCGCTGGCCGAGGCCCGGGTCGCCGCCGGCGGCACGCCGGTGCCGGTGCTCATCCGCAGCACCGTCGGCATCGAGGCGCACACCCACGAGTTCATCGCCACCGCCCACGAGGACCAGAAGTTCGGCTTCTCGCTGGCCACCGGCGACGCGCTGACCGCCGCGGTCCGGGTGATCCGGGAGCCGGCGCTGCACCTGGCCGGCCTGCACAGCCACATCGGCTCGCAGATCTTCGACACCGCCGGCTTCGAGGCCGCCGCGCACCGGGTGGTGGGCCTGCTGGGGCAGGTGCACCAGGCCACCGGCGAGGTGCTCGGCGAGCTGAACCTCGGCGGCGGGTTCGGCATCGCCTACCTGCCCGAGGACGACCCGGTCACCCCCGGGGACGTCGCGGCCAAGCTGCGCACCGTCGTCGCCGCCGAGTGCGCCCAGCTGGGGCTCCCGGTGCCCCGGCTGGCCGTGGAGCCGGGGCGGGCCATCGCCGGGCCGGGCACCGTGACGCTGTACGAGATCGGCACCATCAAGCCGGTCCGGCTGGGCTCCAGCGGCACGCCGGGTGCCCCGCTGGTGCGCAACTACGTCTCGGTCGACGGCGGGATGAGCGACAACATCCGCACCGCCCTCTACGACGCCTCCTACACCTGCGTGCTGGCCAACCGCACCTCCACCGCCGCGCCGGCGCTGTGCCGCGTCGTCGGCAAGCACTGCGAGAGCGGCGACGTGCTGGTCCGCGACCTGTGGCTCCCCTCGGACGTGCAGCCCGGCGACCTGCTCGCCGTCGCCGCCACCGGCGCCTACTGCTGGTCGATGGCGAGCAACTACAACTACCTGCTCAAGCCGCCCGTCGTCGCCGTCCGGGACGGCGCCGCCACCGAGATCGTCCGGCGGCAGACACTGGCCGACGTGTTCGCACTCGACGCTGTCCTCGCGTCCGTCCCCGCCCCCTCGCCGGCGATCGATCAGCCGGCCCCCGAGCACCCCGCTGGAGCCCGCTCGTGAGTGACTCCCTGAAGGTCGCCCTCCTCGGTTGCGGCACCGTCGGCAGCGCGGTGCTGCGGCTGCTCTCCGAGCAGGCCGACGACCTCGCCGCCCGCGTCGGCCGCCGGGTGGAGGTGGCCGGCGTCGCCGTCCGCCGCCCCGACCGGCACCCGGGGGTCCCCGCCGAGCTGCTCACCACCGACGCCGAGGCCCTGGTCACCCGGGACGACGTCGACCTGGTGGTCGAGGTGATCGGCGGCATCGAGCCGGCGCGCACCCTGCTGCTGGCCGCCATCGGTGCCGGCAAGTCGGTGGTCAGCGCGAACAAGACGCTGCTGGCCGAGGACGGCGTCGCGCTGCACGCCGCCGCCGCCGAGGCCGGCGTCGACCTCTACTACGAGGCGGCGGTGGCCGGGGCCATCCCGCTGCTGCGTCCGCTGCGCGAGTCGCTCGCCGGTGACCAGCTGCGCCGCGTCGTCGGCATCGTCAACGGCACGACGAACTACATCCTGTCCCGGATGGCCGAGACCGGCGCCGGCTTCGGTGAGGCGCTGGCGGAGGCGACCGAGGCCGGGTACGCCGAGGCCGACCCGACCGCCGACGTCGACGGGTTCGACGCCGCCGCGAAGGCCGCCATCCTCGCCTCGCTGGCCTTCCACTCCCCGGTGAGCTCCTCCGACGTGTACCGGGAGGGGATCGCCGCGGTCTCGGCCAGCGACGTCGCCCGGGCCGCGGAGATCGGCTGCACGGTGAAGCTGCTGGCGATCTGCGAACGGGTGCCGGCCGCCGACGGCGGCGGCGAGGACTCGATCGCCGTCCGCGTGCACCCGGCGATGATCCCGACCACGCACCCGCTGGCCGCGGTCGGCGGCGCCTTCAACGCCGTCTTCGTCGAGGCCGACGCCGCCGGTGAGCTGATGTTCTACGGCCAGGGGGCCGGGGGCGAGCCGACCGCCAGCGCCGTGCTCGGCGACCTGGTCGCGGTGGCCCGCAACCGGTTGACCGGCGCCGCCGGCCCGGGCACCACGGGGTACGCCGGGCTGGCCGTGCGGCCGATGGCCGAGACGCCCACCCGCTACCACGTCAGCCTCGACGTGGCCGACGTCCCGGGCGTGCTGGCCACGGTCGCCCAGGAGTTCGCCGCCCAGGGGGTCAGCATCGCCACCGTCCGGCAGGACGGGCACGGTGACGCCGCGACCCTGGTGATCGTGACCCACCGGGCACCGGACGCCGCCCTGGCGACGACGGTGAGCCGGCTGCGGGAGATGGACGCCGTCCGCGGCGTGACGAGCGTGCTGCGCGTGGAGGGGCTGTCATGACCACTGCGGGACTCCGGGGAGCGGTCTCCCCGTACTGGCCGGGGCTGATCGAGGCCTACCGGCACCGGCTGCCGGTGAGCGACAGCACCCCGGTGGTGACGCTGCAGGAGGGCGCCACCCCGCTGGTGCCCGCCGCCGAGCTCTCGCGCCGCACCGGGTGCGAGGTGTTCCTGAAGGTCGAGGGCGCCAACCCCACCGGGTCGTTCAAGGACCGCGGCATGACCATGGCGATCACGAAGGCGCTGGAGGAGGGCGCGCAGGCGGTCATCTGCGCCTCCACCGGCAACACCAGCGCGAGCGCCGCCGCCTACGCCGCGCGCGCCGGGCTGGTCTGCGCCGTCCTCGTCCCGCAGGGGAAGATCGCCACCGGCAAGCTCGCCCAGGCGCTGGTGCACGGGGCCAAGCTGCTGCAGGTCGAGGGCAACTTCGACGACTGCCTGGCGCTGGCCAGCAAGCTGGCCATCGACTACCCGGTGAGCCTGGTCAACAGCGTCAACCAGTACCGGATCGAGGGCCAGAAGACCGCGTCGTTCGAGATCGTCGACGTCCTCGGCGACGCCCCCGACGTGCACTGCCTGCCGGTCGGCAACGCCGGCAACATCACCGCCTACTGGCAGGGCTACCGCGAGTACGCCGCCGACGGCCCGGCCACCCGCACCCCGCGGATGTGGGGCTTCCAGGCGGCCGGCGCGGCGCCGATCGTCACCGGCCGGGTCGTGGAGCAGCCCAGCACCATCGCCACCGCCATCCGGATCGGCAACCCCGCGTCCTGGACCAAGGCGCTGGCCGCCCGCGACGAGTCCGGCGGCCGGATCGACGCGGTCACCGACCGGGCGATCCTCGCCGCGTACCGGCTGCTCGCCCGCTCGGAGGCGGTCTTCGTCGAGCCGGCGTCCGCGGCCTCGGTCGCCGGGCTGCTGCAGGTCGCCGAGGCGGGCGGGCTCGAGCCCGGCCAGCGGGTGGTCTGCACGGTCACCGGCAACGGCCTCAAGGACCCGGAGTGGGCGATCTCGGGCGCCCCCGCCCCCGTCACCGTCCCGGTCGACGCCGCGGCCGCGGCCGCCCAGCTGGGCCTCACCACCGGTGGCTGACGGCGTCCGCATCCGGGTCCCGGCGACCAGCGCCAACCTCGGGCCGGCGTTCGACTCCGCGGGCCTGGCCCTGACCTGCTGGGACGAGCTGGAGCTCGCGGTCACCGACGGCGGACTGACGGTCTCCGTGGCGGGGGAGGGTGAGGCCGACCTGCCCACCGACGAGTCGCACCTGGTCGTGCAGGCGTTCCGGGCCGCGTGCGCGGAGCTCGGCTGGTCGCCTCCCGGTCTCCGGTTGACCGCGACGAACGGCATCCCGCAGGGCCGCGGGATGGGCTCCTCGGCCGCGGCGGTGACCGCGGGGGTGCTCGCGGCCTGGGCGCTGTGCCCCGACGTCACCGAGGTGGACCAGGCGGCGGTGCTGCGGCTGTGCTCGGACCTGGAGGGGCACCCGGACAACGTGGCGCCCTGCCTGCTGGGTGGTGCGACGCTGTCCTGGACCACTCCGGCCGGTGCCCGCGCGGTGCGGCTGGCGGTCCGGCCGCAGGTCATCCCCGTGCTCTTCGTCCCCGGGGCGACCCTCTCGACGCACCTGGCCCGCGGGCTGCTGCCCGCCTCCGTGCCGCACGCCGACGCCGCCGCCAACGCCGGGCGCGCCGCACTGCTCGTGCACGCGCTCACCGCCGCCCCCGACCTCCTGCTCGAGGCCACCGAGGACCGGCTGCACCAGGCGCAGCGCGCCCCGGCCATGCCCGACAGCGCCGCCCTGCTCGCCCGGCTGCGCGCCGCCGGGCACGCCGCGGTCGTCTCCGGCGCCGGGCCGTGCGTGCTGGTGCTCGCGCCCGGCCCCGAGGCGGTCGACGCACTGGCCGGGCACACCCCGAACGGGTGGCGCTGCATGCCCCTGTCGGTGGACGGCGACGGCGCCGTCGTCCACGGGGCGGGGCGTGCGGTACGGTTGTGATGCCCGGGAACACACTGGTGGCAGCCGGTGTTGTGGCGTGAGTCGGCCGGCATCTAGGCTGACCACGTAGCCGCCCTCGGGCGCGCCTCACGCGGGACGTTGCAGACGGATGACCCTCTCTCGGTGATCGTCTCCTCGATCCTCGGCCCGCATCCACAGACCCGACGCCTCCGCATGGTCGCCACGAGCCTCCGGGCTCCTGCCGCCCCCGGGACCGGGTACCTCCTGCGCTGGTAGGCGCAGGTCACCGCAGGGAAGGACCTGTACGTGAGCGAGACCTCCGACCTCATCGACGGCGCGCGCGACGCCGCCCCGTCCGACGAGGCAGCTGCCGGCACCGGAACGGCTCCCCGTTCCCGCCGTCGCGGCAGCGGGCTGTCCGGCATGCTGCTCCCCGAGCTGCAGCGCCTGGCCGGTGAGCTGGGCATCCCCGGCACCGCGAAGATGCGCAAGAGCGACCTGGTCGCCGCCATCTCCGAGCGCCAGGTGAGTGCACCGGCGTCCCCGCCGCCGAGCGGGACCACGGCCGGCGACGCCCAGAGCACCGACGCCCAGAGCAGCGATGCCCTGACCACCGACAGCCCGGCCGTCCCGGCGCCCCGCGCCGACGGCGGGGCCGCCACCTCGGCGGCACCCCTCGAGGCGCCCGTCAGCGGCGGCGCCAACGGTGGGCCGGTCACCACCGCCGACGCCGACCCCGCCGAGGCGGCCCCGACGGGTCGGCGCCGACGTGCGGCGAGCCGTCCCGCCGGTGCGCCGGCCCGCGGCGGCGACGCGGCTCCGGAGGCGGGCACCACTGACGCACCGGCCGCGGAGACCGCCCCGGCCGCGGAGACCGCCCCGGCCACGGAGACCGCCCCGGCCGCGGAGACCGCCCCGGCCGCGGAGACCGCCCCGGCCACGGAGACCGCCCCGGCCACGGAGACCGCCCCGGCCACGGAGAGCACCCCGGCCGACGGCCGGACCGAGGGCGAGCGCCCGCAGCGTGAGCGCCCCGGTCGCAACCGCGACCGCAACCGCGCGGACCGGGACGGCGAGGCGACCCGCGAGGATCGCGACGACCGGGGCAACCGTGAGGACCGGGGCAACCGCGAGGACCGGGGCAACCGCGAGGACCGCGGCCCCCGTGAGGACCGGGCCGCCCGCTCCGACGGGGGCCGGGACGGCGAGGAGCGCGGCGGGCGCAACCGCAACGACCGCGACCGCACCGACCGCGACCGCACCGACCGCGACAGCGACGGGGGCAACCGCGACGAGCGGGGCAACCGCAGCGGTCGCAACCGGAACGACCGCGCCGAGCAGCGTGATGGTGCCCGGGGCAACGAGCGCACCGACCGCAGCGACGTCCGCAACGACGAGGACGACGACGACTTCGAGGGCGGCGGCCGCCGCCGCGGTCGTCGCTACCGCGACCGCAACCGTCGTGGCGGCCAGGCCGGCGGGCGCGACCGGTTCGAGCAGGGCGAGCCCGCGGTCAGCGAGGACGACGTCCTGCTGCCGGTCGCCGGCATCCTCGACGTGCTGGACAACTACGCGTTCGTCCGCACCTCCGGGTACCTGACCGGCCCGAACGACGTCTACGTGTCGCTGTCCCAGGTGCGCCGGTACGGCCTGCGCCGCGGCGACGCGATCACCGGCGCCGTCCGCCAGCCCCGCGAGGGCGAGCGCAAGGACAAGTACAACGCGCTGGTCCGCCTCGACTCGGTCAACGGGATGGACCCGGAGCAGGCCCGCAACCGCCCGGACTTCACCAAGCTCACCCCCCTCTACCCGCAGGACCGCCTGCGGCTGGAGACCGAGCCGCACCTGATGACCACCCGGGTCATGGACCTGGTCATGCCGATCGGCAAGGGTCAGCGGGCGCTGATCGTCAGCCCGCCGAAGGCCGGCAAGACGATGGTGCTGCAGTCGATCGCCAACGCGATCACCACGAACAACCCCGAGTGCCACCTCATGGTCGTCCTGGTCGACGAGCGGCCCGAGGAGGTCACCGACATGCAGCGGTCGGTGAAGGGCGAGGTCATCGCCTCCACCTTCGACCGGCCGCCGGCGGACCACACCACCGTCGCGGAGCTGTCCATCGAGCGGGCCAAGCGCCTGGTCGAGATGGGCCACGACGTCGTCGTCCTGCTGGACTCGATCACCCGGCTGGGGCGCGCCTACAACCTGGCGGCCCCCGCCAGCGGGCGCATCCTCTCCGGCGGTGTCGACTCCACGGCGCTGTACCCGCCCAAGCGCTTCCTCGGCGCCGCCCGCAACATCGAGAACGGCGGCTCGCTGACGATCATCGCCTCGGCGCTGGTCGAGACCGGTTCGACGATGGACACGGTCATCTTCGAGGAGTTCAAGGGCACCGGTAACGCGGAGATCAAGCTCGACCGCCGGCTGGCGGACAAGCGGGTCTTCCCGGCCGTCGACGTCAACGCCTCGGGCACGCGCAAGGAGGAGATCCTCCTCTCGCCCGACGAGCTGGCGATCGTCATCAAGCTGCGCCGGGTGCTGTCGGCGCTGGAGCCCCAGCAGGCGCTGGAGCTGCTGCTCGACCGGATGCGGAAGACCCGCAACAACGTCGAGTTCCTCATGCAGGTGCAGAAGACGACGCTCGGCGTCGGCGACAAGGAATAGCCCCGTACACTGGCCAGTCGAGCCTGCGCTGCCGGGGCTCCGCCCGGCCCGGGCAGCGAACGAACCACCAGATCCCGAGACCAGAGAGAGGGTGCACGGCATGAAGGCCGACATCCACCCCGACTACAACGTCACCCAGGTGACCTGTGGTTGCGGCAACACGTTCACCACCCGCAGCACGGCTCCCGGCGGCACGCTGACCGTCGAGACCTGCTCCGCCTGCCACCCCTTCTACACGGGCAAGCAGCGCATCCTGGACACCGGTGGCCGCGTCGCCCGCTTCGAGAAGCGGTTCGGCAAGCGCGCCGCCGGCGCCGAGAAGTAACACCTCCGACGGCGCCCGCGCCGCCCCGCACCGGGGCGGGGCGGGCGCCGTCGTCATGTCCGGACCCAGCCCGGGCAGAAATGGCCATTTCTGCCCTCCTCGCAGGAGCGTGTGCGTGAGCAGCAGTGACACCGGCAGCGACCGGCTGGCCGGGCTGCTCAGCGAGCACGCCGAACTCGAGCTGGAGCTCGCCGACCCGGCGGTCCACGCCGACACCGCACGCGCCCGCCGGCTGGGCCGTCGCTACGCCCGGCTGGCCCCGGTGGTCGAGACCGCCCGCGCGCTGGACGCCGCCCGCGACGACCTGGCCGCGGCACGGGAGCTGGCCGAAGAGGACGACTCCTTCGCCGCCGAGGCCGAGGCCCTGCAGACCCGCATCACCGAGCTGACCCAGCACCTCACCGAGCAGCTGCTGCCGAAGGACCCCGACGACGACAAGGACGTCATCCTCGAGATCAAGGCGGGCGAGGGCGGCGCCGAGTCGGCGCTGTTCGCCGGGGACCTGCTCCGCATGTACCTGCGCTACGCCGAGCGCCAGGGCTGGTCCACCGAGGTGCTCGACGCCGTGCCCGCCGAGCTGGGCGGCTACAAGGACGTCGCGGTCGCGATCAAGGCGCGCGGCACCGAGGCGGTCTGGTCGCGGCTGAAGTTCGAGGGCGGCGTGCACCGGGTCCAGCGGGTGCCGGTCACCGAGTCCCAGGGGCGGATCCACACCTCCGCCGTCGGCGTGCTCGTGCTGCCCGAGGCCGAGGAGGTCGACGTCAGCGTCGACCCGAACGACCTGCGCATCGACGTCTTCCGCTCCTCCGGCCCCGGGGGGCAGAGCGTGAACACCACCGACTCCGCCGTGCGGATCACCCACCTGCCCAGCGGCATCGTGGTCAGCTCGCAGAACGAGAAGAGCCAGCTGCAGAACCGCGAGTCCGCGCTGCGCGTGCTGCGCTCCCGGCTCCTCGCCGCCGCCCGCGAGGAGGCCGACGCGGCGGCCAGCGACGCCCGCCGCAGCCAGGTCCGCACCGTCGACCGCAGCGAGCGGGTGCGCACCTACAACTTCCCGGAGAACCGCATCTCCGACCACCGGGTCGGCTTCAAGGCGCACAACCTCGACCAGGTGCTGGACGGCGAGCTGGACCCGGTGATCGACGCGCTCACCGCCGCGCACACCGCCGAGCTGATGGCGGCCGGCTCCTGACCGCCGCCCGCACCCTGCTCGCCGACGCCGCGCGGCGGCTCGCCGAGGCCGGGGTGGAGTCGCCGCGGGTCGACGCCGAGCTGCTGCTCGCCGCCGTCCTGGGCACGTCCCGGGCCGGGCTCCTCACCGCCGGGGACGTGCCCGCGGGCGCCGTCGACCGGTTCGCCGGGTGGGTCGAGCTCCGCGCCGACCGCGTGCCGCTGCAGCACCTCACCGGCACCGCCCCCTTCCGGCACCTGGAGCTCGCGGTCGGGCCCGGGGTGTTCGTGCCCCGCCCGGAGACCGAGCTCATCGCCGGCTGGGTGCTGGACCGCATCGCCGGTCGGGACGCGCCCCTCGTCGTCGACCTGGGCACCGGCTCGGGGGCGATCGCGCTGTCCGTCGCCCACGAGCACCCCGGTGCCCGGGTGGTCGCCGTCGAACGCGACGCGGGGGCGATCGAGTGGACCCGGCACAACGCCCGCGCCCGGGCCGCCGCCGGCGACGCCCCGGTCGACGTGCGCGCCGGTGACATGACCGATCCGCACCTGCTCGGCGAGCTCGACGGCGCGGTCGACGTCGTCGTCTCCAACCCGCCCTACGTGCCCGACGGCGCCGGGCTGCCCCGGGAGGTCGCCGACCACGACCCGCCGCTGGCGCTGTGGGGCGGCCCGGACGGTCTGGACGTCGTCCGTGGCCTGCTGGACACCGCGGCCCGCCTGCTGCGGCCCGGCGGGTGGCTGGGCATCGAGCACGCCGACCAGCAGGGGGCGTCGCTGCCGGCGCTGGTGCGCGCGCACGGCGGCTGGACCGAGGTGACCGACCACGCCGACCTCGCCGGCCGGCCGCGCTACGCCACGGCCCAGCGGGCGGGGCACCACCCCGCCAGGTAGCCGGCCGTCCACCTGTTCGCGGCGGGCCAGGTCCGGTGGAGCAGACTGCGCACTCGTGCCCGACGTCTTCGACTGCAGCGACCCCGACCAGCGCGAGCAGGGGCTGACCGCCGCGGCGGTCGCCATCTCGCGCGGTGACCTCGTCCTCGTGCCCACCGACACGGTGTACGGCGTCGCCGCCGACGCCTTCACCCCGGCGGCCGTCACCCGGCTGCTGGCCGCCAAGAACCGCGGTCGCAGCATGCCCACACCGGTGCTCATCGGTGAGGCGTCCACCCTGGCCGGCCTCGTGGCGACCGTCCCGAAGGTCGCCCACGCCCTGGCCGAGGCGTTCTGGCCGGGCGGACTGACCCTGGTGGTCGAGCACGCGCCCTCGCTGGCGTGGGACCTCGGCGACGCGGAGGGCACGGTGGCGGTCCGCCTGCCCGACGACGACGTGGCCCGCGACCTGCTGCGGCGCACCGGCCCGCTGGCGGTCTCCAGCGCCAACCGCTCCGGCCGGCCGGCGGCGACCACCGCGGAGGAGGCGGTGGCCCAGCTGGGCGAGCACGCCGCCGTGGTGCTCGACGCCGGGCCGCGGACCGGGAGCGCGGCGAGCACGATCGTCGACTGCACCGCGCCGACCCCGCGGGTGCTCCGGCACGGCGCCATCGACGTCGAGCGGCTGCGCGAGATCGTGCCCGAGGTCACCGACTAGCAGGCCGGACGCGAGCGCAGTTCACAGCTGTCTGCCAGGGGAGGGGCGCGGGCACGGGATACCGTGGCGTGTCCAGCCACGTTGTCCCGCCCCGGGCGCGGCGGGCGCCGACGTCCCACCACCGCTCTGGAGTGCACCGCGATGACCCGTCCGTCCGGAACGCGCACGACGGCCCGCTGATCGCATGCGCGAGTACGCCGTCGTCCTGCTCGCCGCGGGTCTGGTCACCTTCCTGGCGACCCCCGTGGTGCGGGTGGCGGCGGTCCGCTTCAAGGTGATGGCGGCGGTCCGCGACCGCGACGTGCACGTCATCCCCACCCCGCGCGGTGGGGGAGTGGCGATGTACCTGGGGGTGGCCGCCGGCGTGCTGGTCGCCTCGCAGCTGCCGTCGCTGCAGCGGAGCTTCGAGTTCAGCTCGCAGACGGTGGCCGTGCTGGTCGCCGGCGGGTTGATCTGCCTGCTCGGGGTGCTCGACGACCGGTTCGGTCTCGACGCGCTCACCAAGCTGACCGGTCAGATCGCCGCGGCCGGGGTGATGGTGCTGCTGGGCGTCCAGCTGGCCTACGTGTTCCTGCCGGTGGCCGACATCGGCACCCTGTCGCTGGGCCCGGACGTCGGGGTGCCGGCCACCGTGCTGCTGACCGTGCTCACCGTCAACGCGCTGAACTTCATCGACGGCCTCGACGGCCTGGCCGCGGGCGTCTCGGCGATCGCCGCCCTGGCGTTCTTCGCCTACAGCTACCACCTGGGCTACATCGGCTACGACGACGTCGCCAGCGCCCCGGCGCTGATCACCGCCGTCCTGGCCGGCGCCTGCCTGGGCTTCCTGCCGCACAACTTCAGCCCGGCCCGGATCTTCATGGGCGACTCCGGGTCGATGCTGGTCGGGCTGATGCTCTCCGCGGCCGCGGTCTCGGCCACCGGGCAGACCGACTCGCAGACGCTGGGCTCCGCGGCCAGCCTGCTCCCGCTGACCCTGCCGCTGCTGGTGCCGGTGGCGGTCCTCTTCATCCCCTTCGTCGACCTGCTCATGGCCGTCGTCCGGCGCAGTCTGCGCGGCCAGTCGCCGTTCGCCCCGGACAAGATGCACCTGCACCACCGGCTGCTGTCCATCGGTCACTCGCACCGCCGGGCGGTGCTGATCATGTACTTCTGGGCCGCCCTGCTGAGCTTCGGCGCCGTCGCGCTGTCCATCACCGGCGGCACCGTCGAGGTGCTCGTGGTGATCGGCGCGCTGCTCGTCGTCGGCGTGGTCGTCGTCCTCAGCCCGCGCGCCCGGCGCGCCGCGATCGCCGCCCGGCAGGCCGAGCTGGCCGCGATGCGCGAACGCAGCCGCACCGCCCACCCCGCGACCCGCGCGGCGCGGGGGAGGGGTGCGGCCGAGGTCGTCCCGACGGAACCCGACGCGGTGCCCACCAGGGCCGGCGCGGCCCCGCCGGCGGGGGTGCGGCGATGACCGCGGGGACGCCGGACCGGTCGGCCGTGCCGTGGGATTTGTCGTTCCTGCGGGTCGGCGTGCTGGTCACCACCGTGCTGGCCGCGGTCGCCGCGCTGGTCGTCGGCATCGCGCTGAGCTGGGCGGATGCCCTGACAGTGCTGCTCGGCAGCGCCGTGGTCAGCTTCTTCTTCTGCGTCTCCGGCGCGGTGGTCGGCTGGGCCGGCCGGGTCGACGACACCTGGACGCTGCCGGCCGCGCTGGGCACCTTCGGGCTCAAGGCCGTGCTGCTCTTTCCGCTGCTGACCGGGCTGCCGGAGGACGGCTGGCCCGACCGCCGGGTGATGGCCTGGACGGTGGTCGCCGGGGCGCTGCTGTGGAGCGTGGTGCAGCTGCGCTGGGTGTGGACCCGGCAGTTGTTCTACGTGCCCCCGCCGGCGCCGCCGGGTGGGGCGGGCGACGGACCCGCAGAGGGCGCGACACGCGGCTGATAGTGTCCGACTCGATGGCCGAGGACCTGCCCGTTCGCGGGGAAGCCCGACCACGACCCGACAGCCCGGGTCGTCAGCCCAGCGGGGCGGACATGGGCTGGGCGGTCACCGGGACCATGATCTCCGGGATGGCCGTGTGGGGCGGGGTCGGGTGGCTGCTCGACCGGTGGCTGGAGACGATCTTCTTCCTGCCGGTAGGCGTGGTGCTCGGCGTGACGGTGGCCATCTACGTTGTGGTCAAGAAGTACGGTGCGCTCGACCCGGTCCCCGGGCAGGGCGCCAGCACCACCTCGGGCGGACGACGGAGCCGGCCCAGGACGCAGAAGGGACAACGGTGACCTCCAGCGCCCACGCGCTCGCCGACGTGCTCGCTGTGGAGAGCGACCCCGGCGGCGGCTTCACGCCCCCCGGCGTCGGTGAGTTCTTCCCGGAGACGCTCTTCGGCTTCTCGGCCCTCGGCATCCAGTTCGACATCGACCGGATCATCCTGGCGCTGTGGCTCGCCACCGCGGCGATCCTGGTCTTCCTGGTGATGGCCGCCCGCAAGGCCGAGATCGTCCCCGGCCGCCTGCAGTTCGTCGGCGAGTCCGGCTACTCGCTGGTGCGCGACGGCATCGCCCGCGACGTGGTCGGGCCCAAGGGGCTGCCGTTCGCCCCGTTCCTCGCCTCGCTGTTCTTCTTCATCCTGGCCAACAACGCGCTGGCGATCATCCCCGGGATCCAGATCTCGCCGATGGCCCGGTTCTCCTTCCCGCTGGTCCTCGCGCTCATCTGCTGGGTCGTCTACATCGCGGTCGGCATCAAGAACCAGGGTCTGTGGCCCTACTTCCGCGACATCATGTTCCTGCCGGGCGTGCCGAAGGCCGCCTACATCCTGGTGACGCCGCTGGAGCTGCTGCAGAACTTCATCGTGCGGCCGTTCACCCTGGCGATCCGGCTCTTCGCCAACCTGTTCGCCGGCCACATGCTGCTGGTGACCTTCGCGCTGGGCGCGGTCTACCTGTTCCAGGTCGGCAACTTCTCCATGATCTTCTTCCCGCTGTCGGCGATCATGGCGATCGTGATGACCTTCTTCGAGTTGCTCATCATCTTCCTGCAGGCCTACGTCTTCACGATGCTGATGGGCACTTACCTCAACGGCTCGGTCGAGGCCGCGCACTGACCGACCGCTCCACCTCGACCAGTGATGGTCGTCCTGAACTGCACCACCCGCACGACCCCGCCAGCCGCCCGGTACCCACTGGGCGACCGACACAGGAGGCACACTCGCAATGGACGTTCTGGCAGAACTGACCGGCAGCATCGGCTCGGTCGGCTACGGCATCGCCACGATCGGCCCCGGCATCGGTGTGGGTCTGGTCTGGGCCGCCTACATCCAGGCCACCGCCCGCCAGCCCGAGTCCGCCGGCCTCACCCGTACCTACGCCTTCCTTGGGTTCGCCCTCGCCGAGGCCCTCGCACTGATCGGCTTCGTCGCCCCGCTCGTCTACGGCCAGTGAGACCGACTCCTTGACGAGTACGGTCACCATCTCCAGACAGGGACGTTGAGAGCATGAGCATCCTGGCTGCGGAGAGCGCGAACCCGCTCTTCCCGGTGGTCGGCGAGATCATCATCGGGACGATCGCGTTCCTGATCCTCCTGTTCGTGATGTGGAAGTTCGTCGCGCCGCAATTCGAGAAGGTCTTCCAGGCCCGCCGCGAGGCGATCGAGGGCGGCATCGAGCGGGCTGAGGCGATGCAGGCCGAGGCCAAGGCGGCGCTGGAGCAGTACCGCGCCCAGCTGGCCGAGGCCCGCACCGAGGCGGCGCAGATCCGCGACGCCGCGCGCGCCGAGGGGCAGCGCATCATCGAGGAGCTCCGGGCCCAGGCCCAGGAGGAGTCCGCGCGGATCGTCGCCCGCGGCGAGGAGCAGCTCGCTGCCTCCCGCCAGCAGGTGGTCACCGAGCTGCGCGGCCAGATCGGCACGCTCGCCGTCGAGCTGGCCGGCCGGGTCGTCGGTGAGTCCCTGGCCGACGACGCACGCCGCAGCGGCACCGTCGACCGGTTCCTGGATAACCTGGACGGCATGGCCGCCACGTCCGGGGGCACTCGCTGATGCACGCCGCGAGTCGGGCCGCCCTGGAGGCCTCCCGGGCGCAGCTGGAGCAGCACACCGCGGGGGCGCGCAGCCGCACCCGCGGGGAGTCGCTGCTGGCGCTGGCCGACGAGCTGTTCGCCGTGGCGCACCTGCTCGACGACCAGATCACCCTGCGGCGCGCGCTCTCCGACCCGTCCGTCCGCCCGGACGACCGGGCCGGGCTGGCTCGTCGGCTGCTGTCCGCACAGGTCGGCGCCACCGCCCTCGACGTCGTCGAGACGGTGGCCCGGCAGCGGTGGTCCCGGCCGCTGGACCTCGTCGAGGCCACCGAGACCCTGGCGACGGAGGCCGCGCTCGACGCGGCCGACGCCCGCGGGGAGCTCGACGGCGTCGAGGACGAGCTGTTCCGGTTCGGCCGCATCGTGGCCGCCGACCCCGAGCTGAGCCGGATCCTCGGCGACCGGTCCGCCCCCCGCCCGGGGAAGCTCGAGCTGCTCGACCGACTGCTGGCCGGGAAGGTCAGCCCGGTGACCGAGCGGTTGCTGCGGAACTCGCTCACCAGCTCGCACGTGTTCAACGCGGAGAACGAGGTCGAGCGCCTGTCCACGGTCGCCGCCCACCGGCGCGGCCGGTCGGTCGCCTCGGTGATCAGCGCCGTCCCACTCACCGAGTCCCAGCAGCGGCGGCTCATCACCGCCCTCGAACGGATCTACGGGCGCACCATGGGGCTGCAGGTCCAGATCGACCCGACGGTCCTTGGGGGGCTGGTGATCCGCGTCGACGACGAGGTCATCGACGGCAGCATCGCCCACCGACTCGAGGCCGCCGGACGGCGACTGGCCGGCTGACCCCCGCCGCCTGCCGCCTGCATCCGGCCCGCCCCACCACCCACAGACACCAGCAGAAGAGGACGCGAGAGCCATGGCCGAGCTGACGATCTCCGCGGACGAGATCCGCAGTGCCATCCAGAACTACGTCTCCGACTACACCCCGGACGTCTCCCGGGAAGAGGTCGGGGTCGTCACCGAGTCCGGCGATGGCATCGCCCGGGTCGAGGGCCTGCCCTCGGTCATGACCAACGAGCTGCTCGAGTTCGAGGGCGGCGTGCGCGGCCTGGCGCTGAACCTCGACACCCGCGAGGTCGGTGTCGTCATCCTCGGTGACTTCGCCGGCATCGAGGAGGGCCAGACGGTCCGCCGGACCGGTGAGGTCCTCTCCGTGCCGGTCGGTGACGGCTACCTGGGCCGGGTCGTCGACCCGCTGGGCAACGCCATCGACGGTGCCGGCCCGATCGAGACCACCACCCGCCGCGCTCTCGAGCTGCAGGCGCCCACCGTGGTGCAGCGGCAGTCGGTGCACGAGCCGATGCAGACCGGCATCAAGGCGATCGACGCCATGACGCCCATCGGCCGCGGCCAGCGTCAGCTGATCATCGGTGACCGGCAGACCGGCAAGTCCGCCATCGCGCTGGACACGATCATCAACCAGAAGCAGGCCTGGGCGACCGGCGACCCGAAGCAGCAGGTCCGCTGCATCTACGTCGCCGTCGGCCAGAAGGGCTCCACGATCGCGGCCACCCGTGCCGCCCTCGAGGACGCCGGCGCGATGGAGTACACGACCATCGTGGCCGCCCCGGCCTCGGAGGCCGCCGGCTTCAAGTACATCGCCCCCTACACCGGCTCGGCCATCGGGCAGCACTGGATGTACGAGGGCAAGCACGTCCTGATCGTCTTCGACGACCTGTCCAAGCAGGCCGAGGCCTACCGCGCCGTGTCGCTGCTGCTCCGCCGCCCGCCGGGTCGCGAGGCCTACCCCGGCGACGTCTTCTACTTGCACTCCCGCCTGCTCGAGCGTTGCGCGAAGCTCAACGACGAGCTGGGCGCGGGCTCGATGACCGGCCTGCCGCTGATCGAGACCAAGGGCAACGACGTCTCGGCGTACATCCCGACCAACGTCATCTCCATCACCGACGGGCAGATCTTCCTCGAGACCGGTCTGTTCAACTCCGGTGTCCGCCCGGCGATCAACGTGGGCATCTCGGTGTCCCGCGTCGGTGGGTCGGCGCAGATCAAGGCGATGAAGTCCGTCGCCGGTCGGCTCCGCCTGGACCTGGCGCAGTTCCGCGAGCTGGA
Source organism: Modestobacter sp. SYSU DS0511 (assembly GCF_054050755.1). NCBI lineage: Bacteria > Bacillati > Actinomycetota > Actinomycetes > Geodermatophilales > Geodermatophilaceae > Modestobacter > Modestobacter sp. SYSU DS0511. Next base: position 21,543 of record NZ_JBJGZY010000017.1, on the reverse strand, counting down.
GGCCTTCTCCTCCTTCTCCTCGGACCTCGACGCCTCCAGCCGGGCCACCCTCGACCGCGGCCAGCGGCTGGTCGAGCTCCTCAAGCAGGGGCAGTACTCGCCGTACCTGGTGGAGCGCGAGGTCGTGTCGCTGTGGCTGGGCACCACCGGCAAGCTGGACCGTGTGCCGGTCAGCGACGTGCGCCGGTTCGAGTCGGAGTTCCTGGAGTTCATCGCCCGGGGCGACAACACGGTCTTCGACGACATCCGCAACAGCAAGGTGCTCAGCGACGACACGGTGAGCAGCCTGGAGCGGGCGGTGGAGGCCTTCTACGGCCAGTTCACCACCGGCGAGGGCGAGTCGCTGCAGGTCAACGAGCCCGAGGTCGAGTCCCTGGACGCCAGCGAGCGCGGTCAGGAGACCGTCCGGGTCAAGCGGAGCTCCTGACATGGCCGGTAGCCTGCGCGCGCTGCGGCGCCGGATCCGCTCCACGCGGTCGACGAAGAAGATCTTCTCGGCGCAGGAGCTGATCGCCGGCGCCCGCATCGTGCGTGCCCAGGCCCGGGTGGAGGCCTCCAAGCCCTACTCCCGGGAGATCACCCGGGTGCTCTCGGCGCTGGCGGGTTCCGCCAGCCTCGATCACCCGCTGCTGACCGAGCGGGAGAACCCGCGCCGGGTGGCGGTGCTGGTGATCACCTCCGACCGGGGCTTCGCCGGCTCCTACAACGTCAACGTCCTGCGGCGTACCGAGGAGCTGCTCGGCCTGCTGCGCGACGAGGGCAAGGAGCCGCTGCTGTACGTCGTCGGCCGCAAGGGCGAGACGTACTACCGGTTCCGCGAACGCGCCATCGAGGACAGCTGGACCGGCTTCTCCGAGCAGCCCGGGTACGAGAACGCCCAGGAGGTCGGCTCCACCCTCATCGAGGCGTTCACCGCCGGTGAGGACGACGCCGAGGGCGGGGCCGGGGCCGACGGCGTGCTGGGCGTCGACGAGCTGCACATCGTCTACACCGAGTTCCGCTCGCTGCTGTCCCAGGTGCCCGTCGCCAAGCGGATGGCGCCGCTGGTCGTCGAGGAGGTCGACGAGCTCGAGGAGGAGCAGCAGTCCACCAACGGTTCCGAGCCGGTGGCCTCCTACGAGTTCGAGCCGTCCCCGGAGCAGCTGCTCGACGCCCTGCTGCCCAAGTACGTCACCACCCGCATCTACGCGGCGATGCTGGAGGCCGCGGCCTCGGAGTCGGCGTCGCGGCGGCGGGCGATGAAGTCCGCCTCGGACAACGCCGAGGAGCTGGCCAAGAACCTGTCGCGCCAGGCCAACCAGGCCCGGCAGGCGGAGATCACCCAGGAGATCAGCGAGATCGTCGGCGGCGCCGACGCGCTGGTCTCCGCGGGCCAGGACGACTGATGGGTGGGGACGACTGAGCCCCGCACCCGTTCCACCGTCCCCGGCGACGGCGGAGACCGCCGCCGCCGGGGACACTGAAGACGTAGGACCACCGAGCCCGAGGGCAGGAGAGCAGCACAGATGACCGTCACCGAGGACCGTCCGACCACCCGGGAGACGACCGGCTCCGGCCGCGTCGTCCGGGTCACCGGGCCGGTCGTCGACGTCGAGTTCCCCCGCGACGCGATGCCCGACCTGTTCAACGCGCTGAAGGTCGACGTCACCCTGGCCGACCTCCGCAAGACGCTGACCCTCGAGGTCGCCCAGCACCTGGGTGACAACGTGGTCCGCACCATCTCCATGGCCCCGACCGACGGCCTGGTCCGTGGGGCACCGGTCACCGACACCGGCTCGGCGATCTCCGTGCCCGTCGGTGAGGCGGTCACCGGCCACGTGTTCAATGCACTCGGCGAGTGCCTGGACACCCCCGGCTACGGCGAGGACGCCCCGCACTGGACGATCCACCGGCACGCGCCGAAGTTCGACCAGCTCGAGGGCCGCACCGACCTGCTCGAGACCGGCATCAAGGTCATCGACCTGCTGACGCCCTACGTGCGTGGCGGGAAGATCGGTCTGTTCGGTGGTGCCGGCGTGGGCAAGACGGTCCTCATCCAGGAGATGATCCGTCGCGTCGCCCAGGAGTTCGGTGGCGTCTCGGTCTTCGCCGGGGTGGGGGAGCGGACCCGTGAGGGCAACGACCTCATCACCGAGATGACCGAGTCCGGCGTCATCAACTCGACCGCCCTGGTCTTCGGCCAGATGGACGAGCCGCCGGGCACCCGGCTGCGGGTCGCGCTCTCGGCGCTGACCATGGCGGAGTACTTCCGCGACGAGGCCGACCAGGACGTGCTGCTCTTCATCGACAACATCTTCCGGTTCACCCAGGCCGGCTCCGAGGTCTCCACGCTGCTGGGGCGCATGCCCTCGGCGGTGGGCTACCAGCCGACCCTGGCCGACGAGATGGGCACGCTGCAGGAGCGGATCACCTCCACCCGCGGCCGGTCGATCACCTCGATGCAGGCGATCTACGTGCCCGCCGACGACATCACCGACCCGGCGCCGCACACCACGTTCGCCCACCTGGACGCGACGACCGTGCTCTCCCGGCCCATCTCCGAGAAGGGCATCTACCCGGCCGTCGACCCGCTGGACTCCACCAGCCGGATCCTCGACCCGCAGTACATCGGGCAGGAGCACTACGACATCGCCCGCGAGGTGCAGCGGATCCTGCAGCGCTACCAGGAGCTGCAGGACATCATCGCGATCCTCGGCATCGACGAGCTCGGTGAGGAGGACAAGGTCACCGTCAACCGGGCCCGTCGCATCGAGCGCTTCCTGTCGCAGAACATGTTCGTCGCCGAGGCGTTCACCGGTCAGCCGGGGTCCTACGTCCCGCTGTCGGAGACGCTCCAGGCGTTCAAGGCGGTCGCGGCCGGCGAGTACGACCACGTCCCCGAGCAGGCCTTCTTCATGTGCGGTGGCCTCGAGGACCTCGAGCGGAACTTCGACAAGCTCAAGAAGAGCTGAGGAGGGACCACCCTTCCCCCCACGCCTCGCAGGCTCGGCGCGGGCCCCTGAAGAGTGGCCGTTCCATCAGGTCACCAGCGGCCGGGTCTCCCTTCGGGGAGGCCCGGCCGTTGTCGTCCCACCCGAGCGGACGGTGACGGCGCGCAGCGGTGGACCGCCCGATCGGGTGGTGGCCGCACCCGGTCCTCCAGGAATCGTCCGGACGTGACGACGATGGTTGCGAAGCACCCGACCGGCGGGTGCGGCACTCGGGAGTTCGGCACGTGCACAAGAGAAGGACCTCCCCGCCCACCGCCACTCGAGGGCTCGCGGCGGGGCCCTGCGGGGAGGTCGACGAGCAGCGGCACGTCGACGACCTGGAGTGGAGCTGGCCGCCCTACGCGCCGGTCGAGGGGCGGTCCTTCAGCGACGAGGAGTGGGCTCCGCCCTCCGTCGTCTGGCACCCCCAGGTGCGGCTGGGCCGCTGGACGGTCGTCTATCGCCGCAGCGCCTGAGCAGGTCGAGGGACCCCGTCCTCCCCACCCCTCGCACGCTCGGGGCGGTGCCCCGGACGGGGCCGCGACCCCGCACGTCGCACGCCCAGGGCGGCTCTCCGCCACCGGGGCGCCGGGGCCGTTGGCGAGGTGCCGCCATGGCTGCAGTTAGAGTGGAGAGGACCCGTCGCCGCGTCCAGTCGGACCGGTGGCCCGCACCGCCGGCTGACCGCCGGCCCGGTGACCCCCGAGGAGTGTCGTGGCGACCCTGCAGGTCGAGCTCGTGGCCGTGGAGCGGATGATCTGGTCCGGCGAGGCCACCCGGGTGATCGCGCGGACCACCGAAGGTGAAATCGGTGTGCTGGCCGGCCATGCGCCGCTGCTCGGCGAGCTGGCCCCCGGCGGGGTCGTCCGCATCCAGCAGGAGTCCGGCGAGGAGCTCCTCGTCGCCGCGCACGGTGGCTTCCTCTCCGTCACCGGCCAGGGGGTCTCCATCCTCGCCGAGACCGCGGAGTTCGCGAACGAGATCGACGTGGAGCGGGCGCGTGAGGCGCTGCGCCGCGCCCAGCAGGCCGGGGACGACCCCGAGGCGGTCGCGGCCGCACGTCGCGCGCAGTCCCGGCTGCGGGCCGCCGGCCAGGACGCCTGATCGCCCGGACCGCCTCCTCGCGCCCGCCCGCCCCGCCCCGGTGACCACCGTCGTCCTGGTCGTCGCCGGTGTGCTGCTGGTGGCGCTGATCGCCGCCTTCCTGCTGCGCCGCCGGTTCCTGCTCTCCGGGCTGGGCGCGGTGACGATGTGGCTGCGGCCTCCCGACGCCGGTCGCTGGGCGCTCGGCGTCGCCTGGTACTCGGGTGACACCCTGCTCTGGTACCGGGCGCTCTCCCTCTCGGTGCGGCCCAACCGGCGGCTGTGCCGCGGGGAGTTCCGGGTCGACGCGCGGCGCCGCCCGGACCGGGGCGACCTGGCCCTGCCGGCCGAGAGCGTGGTGCTGACCTGCCGCACCGGCGCGGGCCCGCAGGAGCTGGCCATGGACCCCTCGACGGTGACCGGCTTCCTGTCCTGGATCGAGTCCGCCCCGCCGGTCGACCGGTAAGGACCCCGCTGCCCCCCACGCCTCGCAGGCTCGGCGCGGGCCCCTGCAGCGGGGCCGTTCCAGTGGTGACTAGCGTTGTTCCCTCGCGTCCCGCTGGGCGTGGGCGCCGCTGTGCTCGCCGGGCTGCCACAGCACGTCGCCGTCCGGATTCGCCCGCCGGGCCAGGATGAACAGCAGGTCCGAGAGGCGGTTCAGGTAGCGGGCGGTCTCGGCGTTGGTGTGCTCGGCGTCGACCTCCAGCAGCGCCCACACGCTCCGCTCGGCCCGCCGGGCCACCGTGCGGGCCTGGTGCAGCAGTGCGGCCAGCGGCGTCCCGCCGGGCAGCACGAACGAGGTGAGCGCGGGCAGCTGCGCGTTGTGCTCGTCGCACGCCGCCTCCAGCCGCTCGGTGTACGCGCTGGTGATCCGCAGCGGCGGGTGCGGGGGCTCCTCGACCACCGGCGTGGACAGGTCGGCGCCGACGTCGAAGAGGTCGTTCTGCACCGAGCTCAGCAGCGCGGCCACCTCGGGGGCGGGGGAGCCCAGGGCCAGCGCGATGCCCAGCACGCTGTTGGTCTCGTCGACGTCGGCGTAGGCGATCAGCCGGCGGTCGGTCTTGGGCACCCGGGACATGTCGCCCAGGTGCGTCTGGCCGGCGTCACCGGTGCGGGTGTAGATGCGGGTCAGCCGGACGGTCATGGTCAGGAGCCTAGGAGACGGACCCTGTTGCCCCCACCGCTCGCCGGCTCGCGGTGGGGCCCTGCAGCAGTGCGGCCGTAGGGTGTTCCGGTGGAGTGCTTCGAGGTGACCGGCGGGACGTCGCTGCGCGGACGGGTCCGGGTCACCGGCGCGAAGAACAGCGCCCTCAAGCTGATGGCCGCCGCCCTGCTCGCCCCCGGGCGGACCACGCTCGACGAGGTGCCCGACATCCTCGACGTGGAGATCATGGGCGAGGTGCTGCGCCGGCTGGGCTGCGACGTCAGCTACGAGCGGTACCCGGCGCGCGAGGGGGAGAGCCGCAGCGGGGGTGGCCGGGTGCTCATCGACGTCCCGGAGCAGCCCTCCAGCGAGACCGACTACGACCTGGTGCGCCGGATGCGCGCCTCGATCAGCGTCCTCGGCCCGCTGGTCGCCCGGCTGGGCACCGCCAAGGTCGCCCTGCCCGGTGGCGACGCGATCGGCTCCCGCGGGCTGGACATGCACGTCGCCGGCCTCGAGCGGCTGGGCGCCACGGTGGTCAACGAGCACGGCTTCCTGATCGCCACCGCCCCGACGCTGGTCGGCACCTCCATCTGGCTGGACTTCCCGTCGGTGGGCGCCACCGAGAACCTGGTGATGGCCGCCGCCCTGGCCCAGGGCACCACGGTGGTCGACAACGCGGCCCGCGAGCCGGAGATCGTCGACCTGTGCCGGATGCTCACCGCGATGGGCGCCCGGATCGAGGGCGCCGGCACCTCCACGATCACCGTCGAGGGGGTTCCCGAGCTCCGCCCCGTCGAGTACACGACGGTGCCCGACCGGATCGTCGCCGGCACGTGGGCGATCGGGGCGGTGATGACCCGTGGCGACGTCCTGGTGGAGCGCGCGGTCGCCGACCACCTCGCCGTGCCGCTGGAGAAGCTGGTCGCTGCCGGGGCGACCGTCGAGACCCGGCCCGACGGCGTACGGGTCGCGATGGACGACCGGCCCCGCGGGGTCGACATCGTCACGCTGCCCTTCCCGGGGTTCCCCACCGACCTGCAGCCGATGGCGGTCGCGCTGGCCGCGGTGTCCACGGGCACCGCGTTGATCACCGAGAACGTCTTCGAGGGCCGGTTCATGTTCGTCAACGAGCTGGTCCGGCTCGGCGCGGACGTGCGGATCGACGGCCACCACGCGGTGGTCCGGGGCCGGGAGCGGCTGTCCAGCGCGCCGGTGCTGGCCACCGACATCCGCGCCGGAGCCGGGCTGGTGCTCGCCGGCCTGCTCACCGACGGGGTGACCGAGGTGCAGGACGTGCACCACATCGACCGCGGCTACCCGGCGTTCCTGGAGCAGCTGCGCGGCGTCGGGGTGCAGGTCGAGCGGACCGAGCGGCCGGGCTGACCCGCGACCGGCCCCGTGCAGGGTCCGGGTCGAACGGACCGAGGTCCGGGGGCGTGGGGGCGTACCTCACTGCCCGTGGAACGACAGCGCCAGCGCGCGGGCGCGCGGTAGGTCCTCGGGGAAGACCAGCACGTCGGAGCGGTGGGCGGCGGGGTGCCGGATCGTCGAGCGGATGCCGGCATCGGAGAGCACCGCGCGGAAGGCCAGCGCCGACTCGCGGCGGGTCATCGTCGCCACCGGGGTGAGCAGCTCCTCGGTCCGACGCGGCTTGGACGAGGTGTCCGAGGCGAAGGCCCAGCGCAGGAACAGCCCGATCAGAGCCAGCCCGACCAGCGCGATGGCCGGCCCGACGAGGAAGTGCAGGCTCCCGGCGTCGATCGGCACGTCGACCTTCCCGCTGGACCGGGCCGGCCCGCCACCGGCCCGCGACCGAGTGTGCCACTGCCGCCACCCACGCGACCCGTGGTCACCGGCCGGTGCCTCACAGCCGGACGACGACGCCCTCGGTGGCGCTGCGGCGGGCGGCGTCGAGCACGGTGAGGCTGGCGACGGCGTCCCGGGCCTCCACCGGCACCAGGCCGAGGCCGCGCACCGCTGCGGCGAACGCCGGGTAGAAGGTGTCCCAGGCGCCGGGCAGCGTCGGCACCCGGTCCTCGTGGTCGCCGCGTCGGACCCGGCCCCAGCGCTCCTCGGGCTCGGCGCCCCAGTCGGTGCCCAGGGTGGCCGGGGTCTGCCCGGCGAGCAGCGCGCCCTCCTGGCCGTCCATCGGCCCACCGACGACGTAGCTGCCGGTGGTGCCGGTGACCCGGAACCGGTCACCGGGTGCGCCCTCGCTCCAGCTGCCGGCGAGGTGCGAGCGGGCGCCGTTCGCGTGGGTCAGGGCGACGAAGACGTCGTCGTCCAGGCCGTTCCCGCGGACCCGCCACTCGGCGTAGACCGACGTGACCGGGCCGAGCAGCACCAGCGCCTGGTCGACCAGGTGGCTGCCGAAGTCCAGCAGCGTGCCGCCACCGGACGGCCCGGGACCGGCCTCGGGGGCGAAACGTTCGAACCGGGACTCGAACCGGGTGATCGTGCCCAGCGTCCCCGCCTCGGCCAGCGCCCGGACGGTGCGGAAGTCGGAGTCCCAGCGCCGGTTCTGGTACGGCGACAGCGCCAGGCCCAGCCGTTCGGCGCGCTCGGCGCTGGCCCGCGCCGCGGCGGCGTCCAGCGCGAAGGGCTTGTCGCACACGACCGCCAGGCCCAGGTCCAGCGCTTGGTCGGTCAGGGCGCTGTGGGTGTCCGCAGGCGTCGAGATCGCCACCGCCTCCGCCCCGGCGGCGCGCAGCTCGGCCAGCGAGCCGAACGTCGGCGTCCGCGGGTGCTCGCGGGCGACGAGCTCGCGCCGTTGCGCCGAGGAGGTGACGACGCCGACCAGGTCGACCTCCGCCGCGGCCGCGAGCAGCGGCGCGTGGAAGTACCGGCCGCCGAAGCCGTAGCCCACCAGCCCGAACCGAACGGGTTCCACCACGGTGCTCCTCACCTCGACGACGCGTGCGGTGATCCTCTCCTGCCGGTGGCCGGGAGCGGCAGGCGGCTCAGAGCAGGGGGGCCGGGTGGCCGAACAGGTGTCCCTGGCCGCGGCACACGCCCAGGCACCGCAGGGACTCGACTTCGGCGGGCTCCTCGACCCCCTCCGCCACCAGTGCGGCCCCCGTGGCAGCCGCGAAGCTGACCATCGCGGTCACCAGCGCCTGCTTCGCCGGATCGCGGTGCACCCCGGTGACCAGCGCGATGTCCAGCTTGACGACGTCGGGGTGCAGCCGCAGCACGTGCCGGAGGCTGGCGTACCCGGCGCCGGCGTCGTCGACGGTCAGCCCGATGCCGGCCTCGCGCAGGCAGACGAGGGCCCGCTCCAGGGCGTCGTAGTCGTCGACCGGGCTGTGCTCGGTGACCTCGACCGCGAGGTCGAGGTGCTGGTGGCCGAGCAGCAGGCCGGTCACGGTGGGGGACAGCAGCGCCTGCGGGGAGAGGTTGAGCCCCAGCGGCCGGCCCGCCGGCAGGCGCGGGGCGACGGCGAGCGCTGCGCGGGCGGCCAGCTCCTCCAGCTCGACCCCCAGTCCTGCCGCGGCCGCGGCGCTGAACAGCTGCGCCGGCCCGTCCTCGACGTCGGGGAACCGGGCCAGCGCCTCGTAGGCCACGGTCGCTCCGGTGGCCAGGTCGACGATCGGCTGGACGTGGGTGACGACCGCACCTTCGCTGAGCACCTCGCGCACCCGCCCGGCGGGGTCGGCCGGGGGCTCGGGCAGCGGCTCGGCCAGCCGGTCGGCGATGAGGTCGGCCAGCAGCTCCAGGGTGCGGGCGGCCGCGCCGTCCAGGTGGGCGCCGTCGTCCTGGCTGATGCAGCAGAGCATGCCGACGGGACGGCCGTCCGGGCTGCGGACCGGCGCGCCCACGTAGGAGCCGATGCCGAGATCGGTGGTGACGGCGAGGTCGCGTGTCTCGGGGCGCCGACGGGCACCGGTGACCACCGGGGGGAGCTGCCCGTTGAGCACCCGCACGCAGAACGAGCCCTCCAGCGGGGGCTCCATCCCCTCGTGCACGTGCATGGTGTCCAGCGCACCGGTGGCGGCCCGGATCTGCTGGGTGCTCTCGGTGAACGTCGACATCCAGGCCACGTCCATGCCCAGCCGGGTGCGCGCCGCGTCGAGCACGCGGTGCAGCCAGGCGGGGGACAGGGCGACGATCGGTGGCGGCTGGCTCCCGGTCACCCCCGCAGTGTCGCGCACCACACCCGGTGACGGAACGTCCTGGTCTCGATCGCCTCGTCGGGTCGTCCGGGTCGGCGGACGAGAGGGTCCTCAGCTCGCCACCATCTCCGCCGGCATCTCCGCCGGTGCGCGACCGGCGGGCTGGTCCGGCGCAGGGCGACGCCGGTGCACGAGCGCCCGCACGAGCTCGCCCAGCGCCGCCAGCGCCAGGGCCAGGCCCAGCCCCAGGAGCAGACCCCGCAGCGGGTCCTGCTCGAAGGCCAGCCCGCCGACGTACCCGATCCCGGCGGACCAGCCGGCCCAGGTGAGCGCGGCCAGCGCGGCGAACGGGGTGAACCGCCGCAGCGGCCAGCCGACCGCGCCGGCGGTCAGGGTGACCGCCGTCCGCAGGCCCGGCACGTAGCGGGCGGTGACCAGCAGGACACCCCCGCGCCGGGTGAGCAGCCGTTCGGCCCGGTCGAGCGCGGCGCGCCGGCGGGTGCCGGGCCGGGCCCGGGACCGCAGCCGCGGACCGGCCGCATGACCGAGCAGGTAGGAGACGTGGTCGCCGGTGAACGCACCCAGCGCCGAGACGGCGACCACGGCCACCAGGTCGGGCTGCCCGGTCGCGGCGAACACCCCGGCGGTGATGACCACGCTCTCGCCCGGCACCACCGGCAGGAAGCCGTCGACGGCGGCCAGCGTGAAGAGGACGACCAGCACCCAGGGCGAGGCCATCAGGTCGTGCACCCAGGTCAGCACGGCGTCGGTCACGGTCGGCTCCCCGGGGACGGCATGCCCCGAGCCTGCTCGTCCGGGTCGCCGGGCACATCCACCTGAGGTCGGGACCGGTGTCCACCGGGAGGACCAGCCGGCTGCGACTCCCGGACGACGGCTCGCGATGCCCGGTGATCATGGTCACCGCCGGGAATGGGCGGCCGACCGCGCTGCCTTCGTCCCCGCGTGGGCGATCTCTGGGGGCTGACGCGGCGGCGCGTCATCGACTTCGGGCGGATGACCGCCGACCGTTGACCGGGGTCCGGCGCCCGTCCCCTCCACCCACTCCGAAAGGCACACCACCGTGCTCGCACGTCTGCGCCGCGTCCCCTTCGCGGTCCAGGTCCTCCTCGGCCTCGTCGTCGGCATCGCCCTCGGGCTCGTCGCCCGCGCCATGGGCCCGGTCGAGGGCACGTTCGTCGACGGGACGCTGGTCCCCGGCACCGACGCCAACTGGCTGACCAGCACCCTGACCACCATCGGCAACACCTTCGTCGGGCTGCTCCGGGCGATCGTCGTGCCGCTGATCGTCACCGCGATCGTGGTCAGCATCGCCAACCTCAAGCAGGTCTCCAACGCCGCCCGGCTGGCCGGGCAGACCCTGCTGTGGTTCGCGATCACCTCGCTGATCGCCGTCTCCATCGGCATCGCCCTGGGCCTGCTCACCCGGCCCGGCGACAACAGTTCGGTCGACGCCGGCCAGGCCGCCGAGCCGGCCACCACCGGGTCGTGGTGGGACTTCCTGACCGGCCTGGTGCCGGCCAACTTCCTCGGCCTCGAGGGCAACGGCTCCGGCGGCGTCAGCTTCAACGTCCTGCAGCTGATCGTCGTCTCGGTCGCGATCGGGATCGCGGCGCTCAAGGTCGGGGAGGCAGCCGAGCCGTTCCTGTCGGTGACCCGTTCGGTGCTGGCGATCGTGCAGAAGGTGCTCTGGTGGGTCATCCTGCTGGCGCCGATCGGCACCGTCGGCCTGATCGGCAAGGCGGTGGCCAGCTACGGCTGGACCTCGCTCGGTTCCCTGGGCGTCTTCGTCGGCGCGGTCTACGCCGGGCTCGCCATCGTGCTGCTGGTCGTCTACCCGGTGCTGCTCCGGCTGCACGGCCTCTCGCCGCTGCGCTTCTACGCCGGCGCCTGGCCGGCCATCCAGCTGGCGTTCGTCTCCCGCAGCTCGATCGGCACCCTGCCGGTGACCCAGCGGGTCACCGAGGCCGACCTGGGTGTCCCGCGCAGCTACGCGTCCTTCGCCGTGCCGCTGGGCGCGACCACGAAGATGGACGGCTGCGCCGCGATCTACCCGGCGCTGGCGGCGATCTTCGTGGCGCAGTTCTTCGACGTCGACCTCTCGCTGACCGACTACCTGCTCATCGCCCTGGTCTCGGTGGTCGGCTCCGCCGCGACCGCCGGCGTCACCGGCGCGGTCGTGATGCTCACGCTGACGCTGTCCACCCTGGGCCTGCCGCTGGCCGGCGTGGGGCTGCTGCTGGCGGTCGACCCGATCCTGGACATGGGGCGCACCGCCACCAACGTGACCGGTCAGGCGCTGGTGCCCACGATCGTGGCCAAGCGCGAGGGCCTGCTGGACCTGGACCGCTACAACGCCACCCGCACCGCCGACCCGCTGCGCACCGCGGCGGACCAGGACGGCACGGCCGGCGTCGACGGCGATCTGCGCACGCCGCAGCCGTCCGCCGTCTGACCTGCGGGCCGCGCGCGGCGGGGCCGGTCCGGCGGTGGTCCGCCGGGCCGGGCTCAGCGCAGCAGCGGGCCGAACCGGACGTCGACGCCGGGGGAGAAGAGCACGCTGTCCGGGGCGCCGATGATGCCCGGCAGCCCGGCCGCGGCCAGCAGCGACTCCTCCAGGAAGACCAGCTCCGCATGCCGCAGCGGCCACTCGGGGTGCTCGTTGGGCCAGTAGACCGGCCCACGCCGGCCCGGCCGGTGCAGCCCCCAGCGGGCGGTGAGGAACCGGGCCAGTGCGTCGTCCCCGGCCACGGGGTCCCCGATCCGCACCTCGATCCGGCTCTCCGCCGGCCGCGGGCCCGGCCAGCGGCGGGTGGAGGTGTAGCGGACGAGGTCGCCGGTGCGCTCGACGCGCATCCGCGACCAGAGGTAGGGCAGCCGGGCCACCCAGCGGGCGGCGAGCACCGGCAGCAGCCGCTCGGCGTCCAGTGACCGGAAGACCACGCCCCGGCGGCCGGTCGCGTCGACCGAGTACAGCCGCACGTTGGTCTCGGCGAACGTGCCGAGGTACGGCAGGCCGGGGCTGCCGAACACGCCGATGCGGAGCATCCGGAAGGGCACCAGCCCGACGTAGGTGGCGCCCTCGTGCACGTCGGGCACGGTGCCGGCCGGTAGCAGTGGCGCGACGGCCGCCGGGTCGACCGCCCAGTGCAGGAAGGTGAGGTCGCGCCAACCCTGGGTGGAGATGGCGCGCAGGACCGGTCGCGGGCTGGTCGGTGTCGACGGTTCGGGGTCGGCCACGGTGTCCAGCCTCCCTCGTCGGGCGCTCAGACGGGCAGCGGGAGGTCGCGGTAGGTCCGGCCGGCGAGCCAGCCCCAGCCGCCGTCGTCGGTGAGCGGGGCCTCCGTCCACACCCATCCGCCGTCGGGGGCGCGGGTGAAGGGCTGCAGGTCGAAGGAGAGGCGCAGCTCGTCGGTGACCGTGCGGCCCAGGTTGTGCGCCAGCAGCACGACGGTGACGCCGGTCCAGCCGAACCGCCGGCCGGTGCACCCGGCCAGTCCCGCGGTCACCTCGGGGGCCGGCACGACCAGCTGCAGGGTGAGGCAGCGCAGGTGCGGGCCGGGGTGCGGGCCGCCACGACGCGGAGGGAGGGGCAGCGATCCGGGGTCGCGGAACCGGCCGCGGGAGGCACGGCCCGGCTCCACCAGCGCCGGGGTGGCGCCGTGGTTCTCCACCTCGAGGAGCACCTCGAAGCGGACGTCGCCGTCGCCGCGGGAGGCCAGCACGTCGGCCACCCGCACCGACACGGCCGGCGCCGTCGCGTCCAGGGCGGCCCGGGGGGTCGTCGCGCTCGCGGACCGGGCAGCCGCGGGCCGTGCCCCGGCGTAGGCCACCAGCAGGCCCAGGACCGAGGGGGCGGCGGTGACCAGGGCGGTGAGCACCCGGTCGTCGAGGACGGCGGCCAGCGGCGCGGCGACGAGCAGCTGGGCGGTGAGGACGCCGAGCAGCAGCTGCTCGCGCCGGGAACCGTCCAGCAGGGTGGTCGGTCGCCGCACGGGCTGACCCTGGCAGCCCGCGGCGACCGGGTGCCCTCGACACGCCCGGCGCGGAGCGGGGGTGCCGCGGAGGTCACGCCGTCAGGTCGGCGCACCCCTGCTCGTGCGGCAGCAGCGGCCGGAAGGTGATCGACCACCGGGCGCCGTCCGAGCCCACCCACGGCGTCTGCGTGGTGGCCTGCCGTGCGGCGGCGGCCACCTCCGCGGCCTGCTCCCCCTCGACGGTCAGGCAGGTCACCCCCGGCGCGATCGGCTCACCCGGCAGCGCCGGCCCGGGCCACTCCCGCTCCGGCGAGGCCGGGTCCGCGGGAGAGGCGGGGTCCTCGGGGGCGGCAGGGGTGTCGGCCGGCTCGGCCCAGGGGCGCACCAGGGCCGCGACGGCGGTCGGCTCGTACTGCTCGGCCTCGCTCACCGCGTCCGCGCCGAGGGTGGCGGTCAGGTCGGTGAGGGCGTCGCGCAGGTCGGCGAGCCGGGCGCGGGCCTCCTGCTGGTCCTCGGTCAGCCCGCTGTCGGGCCAGCCCTGCCCCTCGGCCAGGGCGTAGGCCTCCCGGACGAAGGTCGCGTCGGCGGTCTGCAGGGTGAACCGGGTGCTGGTGGCGTCGGCGAGCGGCGGCGAGCCCAGGTCCCCGTCCTCCGCGAGCCCGGCGTCCAGCGCCCGCTGGGCCAGCTCCCGCACGGCGTTCCGGTCGATCTGTTGCACCTGGACGTTGGGCCAGGCCGGGCCCGGGTAGATCGCCACGACCGGGCCCTCGGTGATCACCCGGCCGTCGGCGTGGACGGCCACCACCGGCAGCCGGGCGGCGAGCATCTCCGGGGTGGTGAACCCGCCGGTCTGCTCGACCGCCAGCACCAGCGCGTCGGCGGCGTCGGGCAGGTCCGGGCCGGGGCCGGGGGAGGACGTGGACGGCGGCGCGCCGGCGCTGCCGCCCTCCGCGCAGGCGGCGAGCACGGCCAGCAGGCCGGCGAGGGCGGTCGCGCGGAGCGCGGGAGTCAGGCGCACACCTCCTACGACGGAGGGGGCGGCCGTCCGGTTCCACGGCCCGGTAGCGTCGGCGCCCGTGCGTCTGGTCATCGCCCGCTGCTCCGTCGACTACATCGGGCGGCTCACCGCCCACCTGCCGCCGGCGCTGCGGCTGCTGCTGGTCAAGGCCGACGGGTCGGTGTCCATCCACGCCGACGACCGGGCCTACAAGCCGCTGAACTGGATGAGCCCGCCGTGCTCGCTCAAGGACGAACTCGTCGACGGTGCGGGCACGTGGACGGTCACCAACAAGGCCGGCGAGCAGCTGATCATCACCATCGAGTCGGTGGAGCACGACTCCCGGCACGAGCTCGGCGTCGACCCCGGCCTGCAGAAGGACGGCGTCGAGGCCGACCTGCAACGGCTGCTGGCGATGCACGTGGAGACCTTCGGCGCGGGCTGGTCGCTGGTGCGCCGGGAGTACCCGACCGCGATCGGCCCGGTCGACCTGCTCTGCCGGGACGCCGACGGCACCACGGTCGCGGTGGAGATCAAGCGGCGCGGGGAGATCGACGGCGTGGAGCAGCTCACCCGCTACCTGGAGCTGCTCAACCGCGATCCGCTGCTCGCCCCGGTCAAGGGTGTGTTCGCCGCGCAGGAGATCAAGCCGCAGGCCCGGGTGCTGGCCACCGACCGGGGCATCGACTGCCTCACCGTCGACTACGCCGTCCTCAAGGGCACCGACGACCCCTCCGCCCGGCTCTTCTGAGGAAGGACCCCGTCCTCCTCGACCCTCGCGAGCTCGGGACGAGCCTCTGGACGGGGCCAGGAGCCGTCGCGCGCCAGGTGGGAGACTCCGGCGGTCAACCGGACGACGGGAGGACGGCAGCGTGGCCAGGGACCTGACCGAGGTCGGCGTCGTGGGGCTGGGCATCATGGGCGCCGGCATCGCCGAGGTGCTCGCCCGCGCGGGGCTGTCGGTGACCGCCGTCGACGTGACCGACCAGGCGCTGGAGCGTGGGCGGGCGCACGTCGAGACCTCCACCGGCAAGGCGGTCGCCCGCGGCCGCCTCGACCCCGCCGACCGGGACGCCGTCCTGTCCCGGATCCGCTTCACGACCGCGATGGACGACCTCGCCGTCGCCGGGCTGGTCGTGGAGGCCGTGCCCGAGCGGCTGGAGCTGAAGACGTCGGTGCTGGCCACGCTGGACCGGGTCTGCCCGCCGGGGACGATCCTGGCCACCAACACCTCCAGCCTGTCGGTCACCGAGCTCGCCGTGACCACCGGCCGCCCGGGCAGGGTCGTCGGGATGCACTTCTTCAACCCGGCGCCGGTGATGAAGCTGGTCGAGGTCGTGCGCACCGTCGTCACCGAGCCGTCGGTCGTCGAGGACGTCGAGGCGCTCTGCGGACGGCTGGGCAAGGTCGCCGTCACGATCGGCGACCGCGCCGGCTTCGTCGCCAACGCGCTGCTGTTCGGCTACCTCAACCACGCCGTCTCGATGCTGGAGAACGGCCACGTCACCCGGGAGGACCTGGACGACGCCATGCGGCTGGGCTGCGGCCTGCCGATGGGGCCGCTGGCGCTGCTGGACCTGATCGGCCTCGACACCGCCGTCGAGGTCCTGGAGACGATGTACCGGCAGTCGCGGGACCGGCTGCACGCGCCCGGCCCGCTGCTCACCCAGCTGACGGCCGCCGGGCTGCTGGGCCGGAAGACCGGCCGCGGCTTCTGGACCTACGCCGGCCCCGGGTCGGCCGAGGTGGTGCCCGACGCGCAGACCCCGGCCGCCGGCAGCGCCGCGCTGGGGGCCCGCCCGGTGCAGGCCGTGGGCGTCGTCGGCGGCGGGCCGCTGGCCACCGCCCTCGCGGAGCGCGTCGCCGCGAGCGGCCTGGACGTCACGGCCGTCGCCGGCCACGCGGAGCTGACCGGCCTGGCCGACGCGGACCTGGTGGTGGTGGCCGAGGAGGAGGAGCTTGCGGCCGAGCGGGAGCTGTTCGCCGAGCTGGGCCGGCTCACCCGGCCCGGGACGGTGCTGGCCACCACCTCGCGCGCGCCGGTGGTCCAGTGCGCCCGGGCCAGCGGCCGCCCCGTCGACGTCGTCGGCCTGCACGTCCCCGGCCCGGCGCCCGCGGAGCTGCGGGTGGCCGAGGTGGTCTCCACCGTCGCCACCGCGCCGGACGCCGCCGCCACCGGGCACGCGCTCTGCGACCGGCTGGGCATCCGGTCGGTGTCCAGCGCCGACCGGGCCGGCTTCGTCGTGGACGCGCTGCTGTTCCCCCACCTGAACGACGCGGTGCGGATGCTGGAGGCGCGCTACGCCACCGCCGACGACATCGACGCGGCGATGACGCTGGGCTGCGGCTACCCGACGGGCCTCCTCGAGCTGCTCGACGTCATCGGCCTGGACGTCGCGCTGGCGGCCCAGCGGCAGCTCCACGCGGAGTCCGGGGAGCCGGGCCTCGCGCCGGCTCCGCTGCTGGAGCACCTGGTCGCGGCCGGTCACCTCGGGCGCCGGACCGGTCGCGGGTTCCGCGACTCCGCGGGTCGGCGGGGCTAGTGCCCCGCCGCGGCGGCTCCCGCCGCGACCGGGCCGGTCGCGGTTCCCGGCCGTCCCCGCGGCGGCCCGTCCCCCCGTCGACGCCGGTGGAGGAGGCCCCCGACGGCGACTGGGCGGTCCGCCCGCTCACCGGGGCCGGAGGGGACAAGACCTACCGGTGCCCGGGGTGCGACCAGGAGATCCGGCCGGGGACGCCGCACGTGGTCACCTGGCCCGCCTACGCCCGGGACTCCGACCTGACCCCGTGGGACACCGAGTCGGCCGCCGACCTGCGCCGGCACTGGCACCGGGTCTGCTGGGACAACCGCCGCCGGCGTCGCTGAGCCCACGGGCCCCTGAGCGGTGGCCGTTCCCTCACGTGACTGCGCGGGCGTAGACCACCACGTTGTCGGTGTAGCTGCGGCGGTCGCGGTCGAACTCGCCGCCGCAGGTGATCAGGCGCAGCTGCGGATCGGCGGTGGGGCCGTAGACCTCCGCGGTGGCGAAGTCGGTCTTGGGGTAGGCGGCCACCCGGGTGACGGTGAACGCGACCGAACTGCCGTCGGCGCGGTCGACCAGCACCTCGTCGCCGGCGGTGAGCTCCTCCAGGCGGAAGAAGACCGCCGGGCCGCTGCGGTCGTCGACGTGGCCGGCCAGCACCGCCGGGCCCGGCTGACCGGGGGCGGGCCCGGCGGCGAACCAGCCGGCCCGGGTGGAGTCGGTAGGCGGCACGAGCGCGCCGTCGCCGTCGACACCGATGGCGGGCAGCGGGCTGTCCACGCCGATGGCCGGCACCCGTAGCCGGACCGGAGCGGGGGCGTTGGTCCCGGCGGTCTCGGCGACCACCACCGGCGCCGGCGGTGCCGCCGCCCGGGCCGGTTCCGCGGGGGAGGGGGCGAACAGCGCGGCCGCGCCGGCGATGACACCGACCGCGGCGAGCCCCAGCCGCCCCCGTACCGTCATCCGCGACCTCGGACGCCGGTGCCGGCCCTCGGTCACCCGGTCCCCGGTCAGGACGCCGCGTGCCGGGCCGACCGGCCGCGGGGAGCCACCCGGCCCCCGACGGCGAGCAGCAGGGCGGAGACCGCGAGGGCCGCCAGCGCCGTGCGGCCGACCGGCGCACGGCCGTCGGCTGCGGCCCCACCCGCGCCGGCCTCCACGCCGCCGACCGGGACCACGCCGGGGCTGGCGGCGTCCAGGGCGGTGGTCACGGTGACCCCGCCGCCGTCGCGGTCCAGCAGCAGCACGGTGTGGACCGACCCGGCGGCGAGGTCGACCGGCAGCTCGGTGGGCTCGCCGGCCGCCGTCGTCACGGTCAGGGTGGCCGGGCCGCCGGGCACGTCGAGGTACTCGGTGTTGCGGGCGAACTCCAGGCCCGAGGCCAGCTCCGGGCCGTCGGCCAGGGCGAGGTCGACGGGGGAGACGTCGGCCGCCGCGTTGACCACCCGGGCACGCGCCTGGCCGGCGGGGGGCAGCGACAGGTCGTCGGGCAGGACCGCGAAGCCCAGCTCGGCGAAGTACCCGACGCTGGCGATCGTGGTCGCGCTGCCGGGGCCCACCGTGACGGTCGTGGCCAGCACCGGTGGGCTCCCGGGATCGGCGCCGGCGGCGCGGGCGCTGACCGTGTACGTGCCCGCGGGCACCGACCGGTAGTCCGAGACGTCGCCGTAGGTCACCGCCGGGAGCACCACCCCGGTGCCCGGTGCGGACACCGAGTCGATGTAGGCGTCGACCGACGGGGTGTCGGGGGAGAGGTGCATCATCCGCACCAGCCCGGTGTCACCGACAGGGGCAGCGGCGGCCGGGGAGATGCCCAGCGCGCACAGCCCGGCGCTCAGCAGGAGCAGCAGCGGGCCTCGGGTCAGCCGGGACATCGGCGTCCTCCTGTCGGTTCGGGTGCCCGCCGTCCCTACCCGCGCCGGCCGGCATCTGCACGCGCGGTCCTCACGGGGTGGCGCTGGGTCATCCTCCCCCGCCCGGGGTCACCATCGCGTCGGGGTCCGGGGCCAGCCGCCAGGTCAGCAGCAGCCCGTCCTCGACGGTGATCACCCGGGCCGGCCGGTAGGGGGCGCGCTGGGCCTCCAGCCAGGCGCGCAGCCGGTCGGCCGCCGCCGCGTCGGGCAGCGGCTCCCCGCCGACGGAGCCGAGCACGGCCTGGTGGACCGGGACCCCGGGCAGCTCCCCGGGCACCGCGGGCAGGCCGGCCAGCCCGACGCCGAACCGGGCAACCAGGCCGGCGAGCAGGGTGAGCACCCGGGGGTCGACCGCTCCGGAGCGCAGCAGCGCGGCGGCGGCCGGCGGGGCGGTGGTCGCCGGGTTGGCCAGCAGTGCCTCCCCGAGCTCCCGCCGGGCCGCCAGCTGCTGCGGGGTCGGATCGGCCGGATCGGGGTCGGCGACGGTCACGGTGGCCTGGTCCCGAGCCGTGTCGCCCGGAGCTGGGTCGTCCGCAGCCGAGTCGGCCGGGAAGCGGGCCAGGGGGCGGGCGTCGCCGGCCGGGTCGTCACCGGTGGTGACCTGCAGCCGCAGCGGGGGGTCGCCGGTCGCGGCGGGGACCGGGCCACCCGCGGGCACGAGCCGGTCGGCGTCGATGCCCGCGTGCACCAGCTCGGCGGCCAGCCGCGGGTTCGCGGCGAGCACCGCGTCGTCCGGGAGCTGCTCGCGGGCCCAGTCCGCCAGCTGGGCGTGGGCCCGGGCCCCGAGGTCGGCGCGGGGTGCGGTCAGGGCACCGGCGAGCGCGGCGACGAGCAGCAGTGCCAGGGCGCCGGCGGCGGCCGGCCGGGCGATCCGGCCGAGCGCGGGCCGGGCGGTGCGGAGCCGGTCGGCCAGACCGGTGACCAGCACCGCGGCCAGAAGCGCGGCCAGCGGCAGGCAGGCCAACAGGGCCGGGAGCCGGTGCCCGGGCGGGACGACGCCCAGCAGCGTCCCGGCCAGCAGCGCCGCGCCCGCCCAGCGCAGCCGGGGCAGCCGGACGACGGTCAGTGCTCCGACGGCGAGCAGCCCGACGCCGAGCACCACGAGCGCGGCGGTGCCCGCCCCCCAGCGCGCCGGGTCGCCCGGTTGCGGGTGCCAGGCGCCGACGAGCAGCCGGGTGACGACGGCGCCGGCCACGATCCCGCCGACGGCGAGCCCCAGGGTGGCCGGCGGGCCGGTGCGGGCCGGTCCGCGCACCCGGCGCCAGGGCGTCCGCGCGGCGGCTCCGGCGGCGACGCCGACCACGAGCAGGACCAGCGCGTCCGGGGCGAGCAGCACGCCGATCAGGGTGGCCACCGCGGCGGCGGTCCCGGCCGCGGGCGAGGGCCGGCCGGACAGCAGCAGCCACGCGGCGAGCAGCAGCCAGGGCAGGGCCAGCCAGGACGGCGACGCGGCGGCCGACAGGGGGGTGAGCGCCGGCACCACCGCGAGCGCCAGCACGCCGAGCGCGGACCCGGCGTGGCCCAGGCCCAGCCGCCGGGCGGTCCGCCACAGCAGCACCCCGGTGACCAGCAGGGCGACGGCGAGCAGTTCCCGCTCGGCCGCGAGGAGGGTGTCGTGCCGGGCGAACGCGCGGGTGACGGTGGCGTAGACCGCGGTGTGCAGCGCGCCCAGCCCGTCGGGGGACAGCAGCGCGAGGTCGCCGTCCCCGCGCAGCAGGACGGCCGCCGGTGCGGCCAGGGTGTCGTCGTCGGGCAGCCGGGGGGCGGACAGCCGCCGGGTGGCGACGGCGGCCAGCACCGCCAGCGCGGTCAGCGGCCAGAGGACGGCGGCGCGCCGGTCACCCGGGGGTCTCGCCGCGTGCCGGGCCCGCCGGGTGCCGGGGCGGCGGCGGCGGCCGACCGGCGGGGTCGGGTCCGGCACGGTCGTGGTCCTCCCGCGGAGTCGTCGGGCGGCCGGCCACCCGGTGGAGTCGGCCCGGCACCAGCCGCACCCGACCCTGGCACGGGGCGGGAGGCCGGGCCACCGGGGCCGACGTGTGCTGGCGGGCGGCCGAGGCCGACGCGCGAGGACCCGCCACCGGTGGTCCGGGGCGGGTCCTCGCGGGTGCGGCCGGCGCGGGTCGTGCCCGCGCCGGTCCGGGTCAGCTGCGGCCGGACTCGGTGGAGCCGGTGCCCGGGGCGCTGGCGGTACCGGCCGGCACCGGCGGGGTGGTCGGCTGCTGGGCCCGGCCCTGAGTGGTCCGCGGCGGCACCGGCGGGGTCTGGCGTGGCGCGGCGACCGGCCGCGCGGGCTGCCGCTCGGCGGCCGGCTGCTCCGTGGTCGTGCCCGACGGCGCCGCGGCGGGCGCGGTCTGCGCCGGTGCGGTCCGCGGTCCGGCCGCCGCCTGCTGCGCCGCTGCCTGCTGCGGCCGGGCCTGGGGGGTGGGTGCGGCCTGGGTCGAGCCGGGCTGCGGCTGCCGGGCAGGCGGGGTCTGCGTCGTCGGAGCGTCCGCCTCGGCTGGCTGTGCCTCGGCTGCCTGTGCCCTGGGGGCCTGTGCCTCGGGGGCATCCGCCTGCGCGGGGGCCGGCTCGTCCGCAGCCGGCGTCGGCTGGCCCTGCTCCTCCGGGCGCGACGGGATCCGCAGCGACTGGGTGCGTGCGGCCGGCGGCTCGGCGGCCGCCCGGGCGGGCTCCGCCGAGGTCGCGGTGTCGGGCGGCGCGCTCTGCCGCGGCCCCGCCGGCGGGGGCGGGGGGCGCTGCGCGGGCGCCACCTGCGCTGGCTGACCGGCAGGGCGGCCCGTCGGCGAGGGGGGGTCGCCGAGCTCG